>JAGRKY010000219.1 GCA_020442095.1 Bauldia sp. | reverse complement strand
CCGGCGGCTCGGCCTTCGGCCTCGACGCGGCCGGCGGCGTCGCCTCGGCACTCGCGGCCGCCGGACGGGGCTTCGAGGTCGCCGGCATGCGCGTCCCCCTCGTACCGGCCGCCATCCTCTTCGACCTCGCCAATGGCGGCGACAAGGCCTGGGGCGACGATCCCCCCTATGCCCGCCTTGGCCGCGCGGCGGTTGCCGCCGCGGCGCGCGACTTCGCGCTCGGGACCGCCGGCGCCGGTGCCGGCGCGACGACCGCGAGCCTCAAGGGCGGGCTCGGATCAGCCTCGACGCGCCTGTCGAACGGCGCGACGGTCGCCGCGCTGGTTGCCGTCAATGCCGTCGGTGCGGTGACGGTCGGCGGTACCGGCCACTTCTGGGCCGCTCCCTTCGAGACCGGCGGCGAGTTTGGTGGCCTCGGCCTCCCCTCGCCCGTCCCGCCCGAGGCGACGGCGCTTCGCCACAAGCTCCAGCCGGCGGCCGGCGCGAACACGACCATCGCCGTCATCGCCACCGACGCGGCGCTGACCAAGGCCCAGGCCAAACGGCTGGCGATGGTCACCCATGACGGTTTCGCCCGGGCGATCTGGCCGTCGCATACGCCCTTCGACGGCGACCTCGTCTTCGCCCTTTCGACGGGCCGGATTCCGCCTGGCGACGCCGCCTTCGATCTCATCGAGATCGGTGCCGCGGCCTCCGCCTGCATGGCGCGCGCCATCGCTCGCGGCGTCTACGAGGCAACCCCTGCCCCCGGCGACCTCCTGCCGACCTGGCGGCAGCGCTTCGGCGACTGAGCGGTCAGCCTGCCGTGGCGCCGCTGCCCTGCAGGATCGCCAGCGCCAGCACCACCTGGGCGCCGAAGCCAACCAGGAAGGCGAGCGTGCGGACCACCGGGATCCCGAGGGCATAGACCACGAGATGCACCAGCCGGGCCCAGAAGAACACGGCACAGGCGGTCACCGTCGCGGCGGTCGAGATGCCGAGATCCTGGAGGATCAGCACCAGCGGCGCGAAGACCACGAGGTTTTCCACAGCGTTCGCATGGGCATTCTTCGTCCGGTATGCCCAGGCCGACGGCGGCAGCGAATCCGGCATCGGATTGGCGAAGGTGCCCATGATGCCGCGGGTCGCGAAGCGGTCGAGAATGTACGGAACCCAGATCAGACCGGTCATGATGACGGTCAGCGTCAACCAGAACAGTTCGTTCGACATTTCCCCCTCCTCCCTTGATGGCGGGGTGCCGATACGGGACTGCACCCGCCTCGCCAGAGATTAGCCAACCAAAGGCGAACACTCGACGGCGATCTTCCATTCGGTTTGTGCCTGTGGATGACGTGAATTGCGCCGCACAAGACCCCGTGCTACGCCCCGGCCGCCATGGTTGATCGCCCGCTCGTCGCCCCCTCGATTCTGTCCGCCGACTTCGCCCGCCTCGGCGAGGAAGTCCGCGCGGTCGATTCCGCCGGGGCCGACTGGATCCATGTCGATGTCATGGACGGGCATTTCGTCCCGAACATCACCTTCGGCCCGCCGGTGGTCGCCGCGGTCCGGCGGATGACCGACAAGCCGCTCGACGTCCACCTGATGATCGCGCCGGTCGATCCCTTCCTCGCCGCCTTCGCGGAAGCCGGCGCCGACCGGATCAGCGTCCATGCCGAGGCGGGCCCGCATCTCCATCGCTCGCTGCAGGCAATCCACGGCCTCGGCAAGAAGGCCGGCGTGGTGCTGAACCCGGCGACGCCGGTCGACGCGATCACCTATGTGCTCGACCTGGTCGACCTGGTGTTGGTGATGTCGGTGAACCCCGGCTTCGGCGGCCAGAAATTCATTCCGGACTCGCTTGCCAAGGTCGCGGCGGCGCGCGACATGATCGGCGACCGCGACATCCTGATCGAGGTCGATGGCGGGGTCACGCCCGACAATGCCGGCGCGCTGGTCGCCGCCGGCGCCGACGTGCTGGTGGCGGGATCGGCGGTGTTCAAAGGCTCCTACGAGGCGAATATCAGGGCGATCCGGGAAGCGACCATCGCCGGCTGAGCGGGATGCCAGGACGAGGAAAGGGTCTGACCTTGCGGCGCGCCATTCTCATCTTTCTTGCCGTGTTCGCCATGTCGGCCGGGCCGGTCGCGGCGGCCGACAACGCCAGTTCGCTGGTCCTCGGCTTCTCGCCGGACGGCCGCTATTTCGCCTTCGAGGAATACGGCGTCCAGGATGGCTCCGGCTTCCCCTATTCCACCATCTACGTCATCGACACGGCGAGCGACCAATGGGTTTCGGGCACGCCGGTCCGCGTCCTCGACCAGGACGAGACGGTCACGCTCCCCGCCGCGCGCGGCAAGGCGCTGGACAAGGCGCATCCCATCCTCTCGTCCCGCCACATCAGCGAACCGGGCGCCCTCGTCGCCAGCAACCCGGTCACCGAGACTTCGGCCGACCCGCATTTCGTCGCCTTCCGGGCGCGGGATTATTCGCTGCCGACCTCGGCGAAACCCTACGAGCTGCGCCTCGACGAATACGAGCTGCCCGCCCCGGATTGTCCCGACATGGACCTCGGCCAGCCGTTCC
>JAGRKY010000218.1 GCA_020442095.1 Bauldia sp. | reverse complement strand
TGGATGCCGTGGCTGCGGCCGATGCAGACGGTGTCCTTGTATTCGTAGGCGCGCTTCTTGAGCGCGGCGAGCAGCCGGTCGAGGTCGGCGGTCAGGAGATCTGCCGCCCGCACGAGCTGGATGCTGAAGCAGGTGTCGAGGATGTCCGACGAGGTCAGCCCCTGATGGATGAAGCGCGCCTCCGGCCCGACGATCTCGGCAAGGTGGGTGAGGAAGGCGATGACGTCGTGGCGGGTCTCGCGCTCGATCTCGTCGATCCGGTCGACGTCGAAGACCGCCGCGTCACCGCGCTCGCGCACCACCCGCGCGGCTTCCGCCGGTACGGTCCCGATCTCGGCCATCGCATCGAGAGCATGCGCCTCGAGCTCGAACCAGATGCGGAAGCGGGCCTCCGGCGACCAGATGGCGGTCATTTCGGGGCGGGAGTAACGCGGGATCATTCAGCGGTCCTCAAAACGTGTGGCGATCGGCAGGAAGCGCCGGTCGGGGCCTTCGAAGCCCTGGGTGATGACATGGAGGAGCACGATCATCGAGTCAGCGCCGGGCCCGTCCGGGAAGAAGGTGATCACGTCGGCAATCGCGTAGTCCTGGGCACAGCCGCGAGAGTCCGGCAGGGTCTTTTCGTCAAGAAGTGTCGTCAACTCGCCAAGGGGATTGGCGAGGTCCAGCCGGACGCCCCGGATCGGGCCGAGATTGAGGCAGGCCTCTTTCTCTTCGACGGCGGCCGGGGTCAGTGTCAAGGTCCAGACGTGAGTTCCCCAATTGGCGTAGAGGTCGGTCAGGAAGCGCACCTGGTACGGTTCCGTCGACACTTCGCTTGCCGGATTGCTGACGACGACGCGCCCCGGCAGGTCGACTCCGCGGCCTTCGAGGATTGGCGCGGCGGCTTCCACTGCCTCGCGCCTGACGGTGGCCAGCGGAATGTCTTCATCGTCGTGCATGACACGGATCGGCGTGCCGGGAAGCGGGGCGTTCGTGTCGACATCGATGACGTGGATGGTGGAATAGGCGTAGCCGGAGCCGTCCTGCACACCGAACTCCTCGAAGGCGAAGGTGCTGCCGTCCGGCGAGAAGCCGAGGATCGCGCGATCGGCATAGTCGCCCGCGGTCGCCGTACGCGGGAGCAGCGCGAGCGGGATAGCTAGGGTAGCCATCGCTATCCCCCAATGGAACCCGGCGATCCGGGACCGCAGGCTCCGCTCAGGCGGTCGCATTTCCAGTTCGGCAAGGTCCGCAAACGGGGTCAATCGGCGCGCCTTCTGTTGTTCGCCGGCCGGCAGTCGGTCAGGAGCCGGGAAGCGGGCCCGTCACCGCCAGGAAACGGCGATCGTAGCCCTCGAAGCCGAAGGAGAAAACGTTGACGAGGACGACGAGTACCGGCTGGCCGTTCGGCGGAAAATAGACGTCGACCTCGGAGATGCCGTAGGAGAGGGGGCAGCGCCGGCTCTTCGGGATCTGCTGGTCGCTCGACAGGACGTGGGCCTGGCCGTCCGGGTCGGTGAGGGTCAGCCGGAAGCCCTGGAACGGCTGGCCGAGGTCCATGTC
>JAGRKY010000217.1 GCA_020442095.1 Bauldia sp. | reverse complement strand
CCGGACTTCTCCTCTCCGGCTCGGCCGCGGCACTGATCTATGCCTATGTCACGCGTTTCCTTGCCGTTTCGGCCGGGGGCGCGGATGCCGGCCTCAGCAAGGTCTCCGTCACCCTCGACCACAGCGCGCGCACCCTCGGCGAGACCGCGACCGGCACACTCCGCCGCGTCCACCTGCCGCTGATCCGGCCGGCGCTCGGCGCGGCGGCGATCCTCGTCTTCGTCGACTGCATGAAGGAGCTGCCGGCGACGCTGCTCCTGCGTCCGCTCAATTTCGAGACGCTGGCGACCCATCTCTACGGCGAGGCGGCGCGCGGCACCTACGAGGACGGCGCGGTCGCCGCCCTCGCCATCGTTCTCGTCGGCCTGCTCCCCGTCGCCTTGCTGGCGCGCCTCAGCAGCCCGATCGTCCCCTCGGCAAGGAAGGCTTAACAGTTGACCTCGATCAATGCCCCGGCCCGTCCGAGGCCCGACGGACTCACTGGAGCAACGGCGGCCGAATGGCCGGCGGCGACGGCCGGGCAGATCATTGCCTTGAGGAGACCTGCCGCAAGGATGGATCAGGTGCTGCATCCCGATCAGGCGGATGTCGAGCGGCCCGCCGGCTCCGGTCCCGTGCCGCTGCGCGCCGCTCCCCCGGCATTGCAGGTCGACGGCCTGACGCTCTCCTTCGGCCCGATCAAGGCGGTGGATTCGGTCTCCTTCTCGGCCGCGCCCGGGGAAATCCTCGCGCTGGTCGGGCATTCCGGCTCGGGCAAGTCGACCCTCCTGCGGCTGATCGCCGGCCTCGAGCGCCCCGACTCGGGTCGCGTCGCGATCGACGGCACCGAGATGTCCGGCCCGGACAGCTTCGTGCCGCCGGAAGCGCGCGGCATCGGCATGATGTTCCAGGACTACGCCCTCTTCCCGCACCTGACCGTGCTGAAGAACGTCCTGTTCGGCCTGCGCCGGCTTCCCGCCGACGAGGCGATGGCGCGGGCGCGCAAGGCGCTCGACCGGGTCGGCCTTGGCCATCGCGAGAACGACTTCCCGCATATGCTGTCCGGCGGCGAGCAGCAGCGCGTCGCGCTTGCCCGCGCGATCGTGCCGGGCCCGGGCCTCCTGATGATGGACGAGCCCTTCTCCAACCTCGACCGGCGGACGCGCGACATCATCCGCGAGGAGACCGCCGAGGTCCTGCGCGAAAGCGGGACGACGACGCTGGTCGTCACCCACGACGCCGATGACGCGATGCGCATCGCCGACCGCATCATGATGATGCAGGCCGGCCGGATCGTGCAGAGCGGCGGCGCCGAGGAACTCTACCGCCACCCGGAATCCCTCCAGGTCGCCCGCTTCTTCTGCGAGCTCAACGAGATTCCCGGCACGTGCCGGAACGGCACCGTATCGACGCCGCTCGGCCAGATACCGGCGCCGGGCATCGCCGAAGGGGCCGCCGCGACGGTCTGCCTGCGGCCGAAGGAGATCCGGCTCTTCACGCCCGCCGCCGGCGACCGGACCGGGAAGGTCGTCTCCGGGCAATGCCTCGGGGACGCCGTCCTCGTCCACCTCGCCCTTGCCGGGCTCGAGCAGCCGCTGCGCGTGCTGGTGCCGCCGGAAGGCGCGCCGGCGCCCGGCCAGACGGTCGGCTACGCGGCTGAAAACGTGATGGTCTTTCCCGGGAGCTAGCGCGGCTCCACGGCGGTGATCGCGCCGATCTCGCGCCCGAATTCGGCAAGGTATTTCCGGAACCATACCGAATAGCGGTCGGGTTCCGCCGCGACGTCCGCCTGGATCCGGTCGGGGCTGAGCCATTGCCAGTCCTCGACCTCGCCGGGATTGGGGTTCGGCTCGCCCTCGAAACGGCCGCCGAAGACATGGACAAGCTCGTTCTCGACGAGGCCGTTGGAAACCTCGGCCCGGTAGTGGACGGTGAACAGGGCAGTCAACGGGCAGACGATGCCCATCTCCTCCTCCAGCCGGCGGACCGCCGCGACATCGACCGCCTCGCCCGGACGCGGATGGCTGCAGCAGGTGTTGGTCCACAATCCGCCCGAATGATACTTCGCCGCCGCGCGCTTCTGGAGGAGAAGGCTGCCGTCGCTGCGGGCCACGATCACCGAAAGGGCGCGGTGGAGCATGCCGGCGCGATGGGCGTCGAGCTTGTCGAAGGTGCCGACTTCCCGGTCGCTCTCGTCGACCAGGATGACGCGATCGCTGTCTGTGGAAACCATGTGCCCCGTGATCAATGCGCTGGAAGGCTGACGACCCATGCGACGCCGAGGATGCCGGCGAGCAGGGCGCTTATATACCAGCCGCGGCGAAACGCAGCCCCGGAATGATTGACCAGGCAATCGCCGATAGTCACCGCGAGCAGGACCGCGGCGAGGCCGACGCCGGGGAGGAGCAGCCGGGGATCGTTGCCGAGGAAGACCGGGGTCAGCGCCAGGAGCACCATCGTCACCGCGAAGCAGACCCATGTGGCGGCCAGCGACCGGCCGACGCCCAAGCGATGCGCCAGTCCGCGGATGCCGAAGGCCGTATCGCCCTCGATATCGGGGATGGTGTTGGCGAGGTAGAGGGCGAGCGCGATCAGCACCCCGAGCGGAAAGCTGACGAGGAGGACCGGCGTGAAGGCGCCCGCCGCCAGGAAGCCCCAGACCGGCAGGGCGGGAATGCCGACGCCATAGGGAGCCCAGCTGAACAGCGTGTCCTTGAGCCAGAGGTCGTAGGCAAGCCCGACCGCCAGCACCAGCAGCGCGACCAGCATCACCTCCAGACCGAAGAGAAGGGAGATCAGGACGCCGCCGACCGCGGCAACGGCCGAGACGAGAAACGCCTCCTGCGGTGCGAGATCGCCCCGCACCAGCGGCTTGTCCGGCCGAAACGTCCGGTCGAGCTCGACATCGAGGAAATCGTTCATGCTGCCGACGGCGGCCGACACGAGGAAGATCGACAGGGCGAGGAGGAGCGCCGGCCCGATGTCCCAGGCACGGGCCCCGATCAGATAGAAGACGAAGCCGGCCACGCCATTCATCACCGCCGGGAACAGATGGATGACGAAGGCGACGCCCCTCGCCTTCCGCAAGAGCGGCGAAGGCCGGGGATCGCGGCCCGTCCTATCGCTCATCCCGCCTCCCCCGACACCCTGGGACGATGCCCCGGAGACCGCTGTCTTTCAGCCATTTGCCGAACCGTTCCCGTGAGATAGTGTGCGCCGGAACATCTTGGGGGAATCATCGTTCCTCCAGCGTGACCACAGGGAAAGACTGTATTCCGCAGCATGGCAAGCATCGTTTCGGTCGGCACTGCCGTCCCGCCTCACCTCATGCCCCAGGAGATGGCGCGACACCTCGCGGGCGCCCATTTCCGTCCACAGATCCCCGACGTCGACAAATACCTTGCCGTCTTCAAGAGCGCGCTTGTCGACCAGCGGTATTTCTGCGTCGAGGCCGACTGGTTCGGCCGCGACCACACCCTCGCCGACAAGAACCGGCTCTATCTCGCCTGGGCCGAACGCCTCGCCATCGAGGCGATCGAGAAGG
>JAGRKY010000216.1 GCA_020442095.1 Bauldia sp. | reverse complement strand
GGCAAGTCGACGCTGATCAAGATTCTCGCCGGCATCCATGTCGCCGACAGCGGGACGATCGAGGGTCCGGCCGGACCCGCGCTTCCCGGCAAGCCGGTCCCCGGCATCGCCTTCGTCCATCAGGACCTCGGCCTGGTCGAGACGATGACGGTCGCCGAGAATGTCGCGGTCGTCGCCGACTACCAGCGCGCCAGGGGGCTGATCGACTGGCGGGCGACGGAGGAGACGGCGCGCCAGGCGCTCGACACCATGGGCTGCAGCTTCGCGCCGGGAACGCTGGTCGGGCGGCTGTCGGCGGCCGAGAAGTCGATGGTGGCGATCGCCCGGGCGCTGGCGATCGAGGCGCGGCTGCTGGTCCTCGACGAGCCGACCGCGACGCTCCCCGAATCCGATGTTATCCGCCTCCACGAGGTCCTCCACCGCCTGCGCGAGCAGGGCCTCGGCATCATCTACGTGACCCATCGTCTCGACGAGGTGTTCCGGATCGCCGACACGGTCACCGTGCTGCGCGACGGCAAGGTCCGCTCCAGCCGGCCGGTCGCCGAGACGACGCCGGACGGCCTCGTCATCGACATCGTCGGTCGCGGCATCGACGAGATGTTCCCCGAAAGCCGCCATGAGATCAGCGACGTCGTCCTTTCGGTCGAGGACCTGCGGTCGAAGTCGGTCGGCCCGGTCAGCTTCACCGTTTCCGGCGGCGAGATCCTCGGCCTGGTCGGGCTGCGCAGCGCCGGGCACGACGTCGTCGGCCGGATCGTCGCCGGCGCCCTGCCCTCGCGATCGGGCGACATCCGCCTCGACGGACGCAAGCTGACCCTCGCCAACCCGCATGACGCGATAGCCGAAGGGATCGGCTTCGTCTCGAGCAAGCGGACCGAGGAAAGCATCTGCGCCGGCCTCGCCGTGCGCGAGAACCTGTTTCCCGATCCGGAACTCGCCGGGATCGGGGTGGTCGGGACGGCGACCGAGCGCAAGCTCGCCGCCGGGGCCCTCGACGCCTTCGACGTCCGGCCGCGCGACACCGAACGACCCATTGCCACCCTGTCCGGCGGCAACCAGCAGAAGGTCGTCATCGCCCGATGGCTCGCCGTCGGACGGCGGGTTCTTGTCCTGGAGGAGCCGACGACGGGTGTCGACGTCGGCGCGAAAGCGGAGATCTATCGATTGCTGCACGAGGCCTTGTCGAAGAAACTTGCGGTTCTCCTGGTGTCATCCGATTTCGAGGAGGTGGCGGGTCTTTCGGATCGCGCCCTCGTCTTCAGCCGCGGCACGGTCGTGGCGGAGGTCGCCGGGGCGGACCTGTCGGTCGAACGGCTGACCGCGACAGCCTCCGGCGGAGCCGCGTGACGCCATGCATGCGCTGATACGCATCGTTTCGAGCTGGGGCCTGCTGATCCTGCTGATCGGCCTGATCGTCCTCTTCTCGCTGTTGAGGCCGGACAGCTTCCCGACCCAGTTCACCTTCACCTCGCTGGCCAACAACCGCTCGATCTATGCGCTTGCCGCGCTCGCCGTGATGATCCCGATGACCGCCAACCAGTTCGACCTGTCGGTCGCCGGCGTCATCGGCATCTCGCAGATCCTGGCGATCGGCCTGCAGACCCAGCAGGGCCTGCCGTGGTGGGTCGCCTGCCTGATCGTTCTGGCGATCGGCGTCGTCGTCGGCTTCATCAACGGCGTGCTGGTCACCCGCGTCCAGATCAATTCCTTCATCGCGACGCTCGGCACCGGCTCGGTGCTGCTCGGCATCCTGCAATGGTACACCGAGGGCCGGCAGGTGGTCGGAGCGCTCGCGCCGGAATTCATCGCCATCTCCAGCCGCATCGGCCCGGTGCCGCTGGCGCTGATCTACGTCATCGTCATCGGCATCGTGCTGTGGATCGTCTTCGAATACCTGCCCTTCGGCAGGAAGCTCTATGTGCTCGGCGAGAATCCGCGCGCCGCGGAGCTGAACGGCATCTCGGCGCAGCATTACGTCACCATCGCATTCATCATCGGCGGCCTCGTCGCGGCCTTTGCCGGGCTCGTCCTGCAGGCGCAGCTACGGGTCGGCCAGAGCACGGTCGGCCAGGAATTCCTGCTCCCCGCCTTCACCGGCGCGCTGCTCGGCGCGACCGCGATCAAGCCCGGGCGCACCAATGTCTGGGGCACGCTGGTCGCCGTCGCCGTGCTGGCGGTGACCGTCGCCGGGCTGAACCAGCTCGGCGCGCCCTTCTTCGTCGAGCCGCTGTTCAACGGCTTCATGCTGATCGTCGCCGTCGGCCTGTCGGTCACCGCGGCGCGGCGGCGGGACCGGGCCGCGACGGAACGATGACCGAGGAGACCATCCATGCCTGACTTCGCAATCGTCGACTCCCATGTCCACCTCTACGACCCGGGCGTGCTCGACTTCCCCTGGATGAAGAACGCGCCGAAGCTGCAGCGGCCATATCTGCCCGACGACTTCCGCCGCCTGACCGAGGGCGTCGATGTCGATATGCTGGTCTTCGTCGAGGTCGATGTCGCGCCCGACCGGCACCTCGAGGAGGCGCGCTGGGTGGCGAAGCTTGCCGAGAGTGAGCCCGAACTCGTCCGCGGCATGGTCGCGGCGATACCGCTCGAAAAGGGCGAGGCGGTCAGGGCCGATCTCGAGGCCTATGCCGAAATCGGTATCGCCCGCGGCGTCCGGCGGCTGATCGAGCGCCACCTCGACGAACCGGGCTGGGCGCTGCAGGACGATTTCGTCGCCGCCGTCCGGCTCCTGCCCGAATACGGCTTCACCTTCGACATCTGCATCCTCCATCCGCAGCTCGCCGATACGATCGAGCTCGTCCGCCGCTGCCCGGACGTCGACTTCGTCATCGATCACATCGCCAAGCCCGGCATCCGCGACGGCCTGGTCGAGCCGTGGAAGTCGGAGCTCGAGGAGATCGCCGGCTTCCCCAACGTTGCCTGCAAGATCTCCGGCGTCGTCACCGAGGCGCATCACGACCGCTGGACCGAGGCGGAGGTCATTCCCTACATCGAGCACACCATCGAATGCTTCGGCTTCGACCGGGTGATGTTCGGTGGCGACTGGCCGGTCTCCGAGCTCGCCACCCCCTACAAGCGCTGGGTGGACGTCGTCGACAAGGTGGTTGCCGGGGCGTCGGAGGCCGATCGCCGCAAGCTCTATCGCGACAACGCAATCGCCTTCTACCGCCTCTGACCGACCGAGGAGCGTCGCCATGGCCATATATCCAAGAGGACCCGGAGACCGCGCCGTCGATCCCGTGACGTTGCAGCGGGTGGTCACCGGCATCTTCGCCGCCTGCGGCATGAGCGACGAGGATGCGGCGCTGCTCGCCGGATCGCTGGTCGCATCGGACCGGCGGGGCATCCTGTCCCACGGCGTGCTCAGGGTTCCCGACTACGTCAAGAAGATGACCCATGACGGCGTCGATCCACGCGGCCGGCCGATGATTGTCTCCGACCGAGGTGCGGCGATCGTGATCGACGGCGACAATTCGATGGGCCAGATCGGCGGCACCTTCGCGATGCGCCGGGCGATCGAGCGCGCCGGCGAGATCGGCCTCGCATTCGCCGCGGTCCGCGGCTCGAACCATTGCGGCGCCATGGACTGGTACACGCTGATGGCGGCGCAGGCCGACATGATCGGCATCGCCGGGACCAACGCGCTGCCGACGATGGCGCCCTGGGGAGGGGTGGACAAGATCGTCGGCATCAATCCTCTCTCGATCGCCATGCCGACGGCGTCCGGCGTCCCCTTCGTCCTCGACTTCGCCTTCGGCGCCACCGCCCACGGCAAGATCCGCGTCTACCACCAGAAGGGCAGCCCGATTCCGGAAGGCTGGGCCTTCGACGCGGATGGCCACCCGACCACCGACGCCGGCGCGGCGCTCACCGGCCTGATCCAGCCGATCGGCCAGCACAAGGGCGTCGGCCTCGGCATGGCCATCGGCATGCTGTCGAGCCTCCTGTCGGGCGCCGCCTATGGCACCGAGTCCGGCAACATGGTGGACGGCGCCAGGGTCGGCGAGGACGGGCATTTCTTCATGGCGATCAACGTCGCCTTCTTCGAGGATATCGATCGCTTCAAGGCGCGCAGCGACAAGGTGATAGACGAGGTCCATGCCTCCGGACGGCGGGAGGGGGTGGCGCGGCTCTACGTGCCGGGCGAGATCGAAGCCGACCTCGAGGCGGCGTCCGGCGACGGCATCTATCTTCCCGGGACGACGATCGACGACATCATCGCCTCAGGCAAGGCACTGGGCGCCGACACGACGGCGCTGCCCGCCCGATGACCGATACGACGACGCCACCGACCGGACCGCGCGCGCTGGACAGCGCCTATCTGCCATTCCTCGAGGCGGTCGGGCCGACCAGCCCGGCGCAGGCGCCCACGGAAGCGGGCATCGAGGAGATGCGCGCCGCGGCGGCCCAGGCACGCCTGCAATGGAAGGACGGCGGCGCGACGATGGACGCCGTCGTCGAGGAGGCGATCGAAACGCCCCGGGGCGAGATCGGACTTCGGGTCTACTATCCGCATGCCGCCGGACCGCTGCCCACCCTCGTCTATTTCCATGGCGGCGGCTGGGCCCTTCTCGACAACGACACCCACGACCGGCTGATGCGGGAATATGCGGCGGCCAGCGGCTGGGCGGTGATCGGCGTCGCCTATCCGCGCGCGCCGGAGGTCCGGTTCCCCGGCATCGTCACCGCCTGCACCGCCGCGATCGAGACGATCCGGCAGAACCTGCCGCGGCTCGGCCTGATCGCGCCGCTCGCGCTCGCCGGCGATTCGGCCGGGGCGAATCTCGCGCTCAGCACCGCCATCGCGCTCCGCGACAGCGGCGCGACGAATGTCGACGCGCTCATCCTCAACTACGGGGTCTATGACGGCACCTGCGAGTCGCCGTCCTACGCGGCCTTCAGCGATCCGCCGCTGACCCTGTCGCGCGATCGCATGGCCTGGTTCTGGGATCTGTATTGCCCCGATCCCGAGGCTAGGCGCCACCCGCTCGCGTCACCGCTTTTTGCCGACCTTGCCGGCCTGCCGCCGGTCAGGCTGGTGACGACCGGCGTCGACGTCCTGCGCGACGAGAACCTGGCGATGGCGGTTCGACTCTTCGAGGCCGGCAACGCGCTCAGCCTCGACCATCACCCGCATGCGCCGCATGCCTTCGTCGAGGCGCTCGCCCTCCATCCCGAGGGACGTCAGGCGATTGCCGCGGCGGCCGCCTGGCTGAACGCCACGGTGCTCCGGTAGTCCGGGCGGCCGGTCAGAATGCCATCCGCCCGCCGCCGGCGACCTTGCGGGCCGCCATCGTCGCCTGGCCGACGGCGCCCTCGATCGGCGCGTCCGCGGAATCGAGCATCGCTTCGAAGGCTTCCGCGCCGACCGGCTTCGAGAACAGGAATCCCTGGAGGACATCGACGCCGTAGCCGGACAGGAGCGCCGCCTGGTCTTCGGTCTCGACGCCTTCGGCGACCACCTTGAAGTGGAGTCGCCGGCCGAGTTCGACGGTCGCCTGGATGATCGCCTCGGAACCGTCATGACCATTCAACTGGCGAATGAAGGCACGATCGAGCTTCACCCCGTCGAGCGGCAACTCGACGAGCAGGGACAGCGACGAATAGCCGGTGCCGAAGTCGTCGAGGTGGATGCCGATGCCGGAGGACCTCAGGTAGTTGAGATTCTCGCGCGTCACGTCGAAATTGTTGATGAACAGGGATTCGGTCACTTCGATGTTGAACAGCGATCGATCCAGCCCGAACCGGTCGATCTTGGCGACGAAGTAGACGCCGAAGAACGGATCCCGGAACTGCAGCGGCGAGATGTTGATCGAGATCGGAACGACCTTCAATCCGGCATCGATCCACTGACGCAGGTTGATGCAGGCATTCTCGAAAATGGCGTCGGCGAGGGCGCTGATCAGGCCGGCTTCCTCCGCCAGCGGGATGAATTCGGCCGGCGGAATGAAATTGCCGTCCTTGTCCAGCCAGCGCGCCAGCGCCTCCGCACTGACGACGGTGTGGGTATTGGCATCGACGAGCGGCTGGAAGTGCGGAATGAAACGCCCGTCGGCGATGTCGACCGGGATGCGCCGCCTCAATTCGTGCGAGGCCTTGATCCGCGCATCCATCTCGGCGTCGTAGAAATTCACCGCCCCCTTGCCGTTGGCCTTTGATTTGTAGAGGGCAACGTCGGCTTGCCGGGCGAAGGCGGTCGCGTCCACCTCGTCCACCGAAAGCACCGCGATGCCGACGCTGGCGCCGGTCTCGATGGCCTTGCCGTCGAGGTTGGAGATCGATCCGACCGTCATGACGATCTTCTCGGCAATCTGGATCGCCGCGTCGGGCGACTTCAGATAGGTCGCGAGAATCGCGAATTCGTCGCCGCCGAGCCGCGCGACGACATCCGTCTCGCGCAACTCGCCCTTCACCTTCTGGGCGATGTGGATGAGCAGCTCGTCTCCCGTCTGATGGCCGAACATGTCGTTGACTTCCTTGAAGTCGTCGACGTCGACGATCAGCAGCGCACAGGTCAGGTCGGTCCGCCGTGCATCCGCCAATGCCCGCTCGAGAATGTCGAAGAAGGCGCGGCGATTGAGCAGCTGGGTCAGGGGGTCTGTGTTGGCGAGGCGCACCAGTTCGCGCTCGCTCCGCTTGCGCTCGATGGCGTAGCGAATCGCGCGCAGGAGCGGCCGCGGCCGGACTTCTCCCTTCTCGAGATAGTCGGAGGCGCCGACATTCAGCGCCCTGGTCGCCATGTCGACATCGGAGTGGCCGGTGAGGACGACGACCGGCAGGTCGGGATAGCCGCTCCTGATTGCCTGCAGGCCATCAAGGCCGACGGCATCCGGCAATCCGATATCGAGGAGCACGGCATCGACCGGCGAGTCGGAATCGGCCAGTTGCGCGAGCCCTTCGGCGAGGGTGCCGGAGGATTGGACCCGGCAGGACAACTCGGCATCGCTCGCCGCCTCGGCGAGGGCGATCTCGGTCAGGCGGCGATCCCCCGGATTGTCTTCGATGAGGAGAACCGAAAGCCCGTCGCGGCTGGTGTTTTCGGAAAACATGATGCACCGATCCCCGTCAGGCGGCCGGCGGCAGCCTCACCACCGAGAACCAGAAATCCTCGATGGCGTCGACGACCTTGAGGAAGCCGTTGAAATCGATCGGCTTGGAGATGAAGCAATTCGCGTGGGACTCGTAGGACTTGATGATGTCCGATTCCGCTTCCGACGACGTGATCACGACCACCGGGATCACCCTGAGCTTGGGGTGGTCCTTGATCTCCCTGAGGACCGTTCGACCGTCGATTCCAGGCAGGTTGAGATCAAGCAGGACAAGATCGGGCGTCGGGGAATTGGCGAACCGGCCACGGTGAAAGAGGAAATCCAGCGCCTGGGCTCCGTCGGTCACGGGATGGAGCTCGTTCGCGATTTTCGCTTCCTTGAGCCCCTCGATCGCCAGGCGCACGTCGGCGGGATTGTCCTCGACCAGAAGGATCTGGATCGGCCTTCCGCGATATCTACTCATTTCCTGTCTCCTACCTTTTGATCGACAGGCAGGGTGAAGCGGAATACGCATCCACCATCCGGGGCCGTGTCGATCCAAATCAGTCCGCCGTGGCGGTCGATAATCTTCTTGCAGGCCGCCAGGCCGATGCCGGTTCCCTGATATTTTTCCCGGCTATGCAGTCGCGTGAAGATCTCGAAGACCTTTTCGCGGAATTGCGGGTCGATGCCGATGCCGTTGTCGGTGACCGAGAATTCCCAGAAACGGTCCCGGCGCGTCGCGCTCACCCGGACTTCCGGGGTCGCTTCGCCGCGATACTTGATGGCGTTCTGGATGAGATTCGTGAACAGCCGTTCCGCCTGGACCGGATCCGCGACGACGGTCGGCAGGGAATCGACGACGATGCTGGCGCCGGTCTCCTCGATCAGCGGACCAAGCGAGTCTTCGACCGCCGCCATGATGTCGTTCATATCGACGGGCTCGACCTTGAGCGGGCGGTTGCTGACCCGCGAATAGCCGAGCAGGTCGTTGATCAGCTGCTTCATCCGCGTCGCGCCATCGACGGCGAAGCCGATGAATTCGTCCGCCTCGGCATCAAGCTTGCCGCGATACCGGCGTGACAGGAGCTCGAGATAGCTGCCGACCATGCGCAGCGGCTCCTGCAGGTCGTGCGAGGCGACATAGGCGAACTG
>JAGRKY010000215.1 GCA_020442095.1 Bauldia sp. | reverse complement strand
TCGGCTCCTTCATCGGCGGCGGCATTGTCCTCAACGGCAGCCTGCATGCCGGCCGCGAGGGCAATGCCGGCGCCATCGGCTCGATGCCGATCACCACCATCGGCAGCGACGGCGCGCCGGTCTCGCAGCAGCTCATCCGTCACGCCTCGATCTATGTCCTGCAGAACCGGCTGGCCGAGGCGGGCCGCGACCCGTCGGTCCTCTGGCTCTCGCCGGAAGACTGGGGCGACCTCGGCGAGCTCCTCGATGCCTGGATCGACGAGGTCACCGACAGCCTCGCCGTCGCGGTGGTATCGGCAACGTCGATCCTCGACTTCGAGGCGGTGGTGATCGACGGCGCCTTCCCGCCCCGGGTGCGCGCGGCGATCGTCGGCCGGGTCGCGGCAAAGGTCGCGGGCTTCGACCGCCAGGGCCTGTCGCGGGTCGAGATCGTCGAGGGGAGCATCGGCACGGTCGCCCGCGCCGTCGGCGCCGCCTGCCTGCCGCTCCTCGCCCACTTCTCCCGCGACAGCAATCTGCTCTTCAAAGAGACAACGTAGCCGGTATCTGCTAGGCGAACGGGGACCGGGGAGGACGAGAAGACCACGCCATGATCCTTTGCTGCGGAGAAACCCTGATCGACTTCCTGCCAAGGAAGGGCGAGGACGGTGCATCCGTCTTCCAGCCCTTTGCCGGAGGCTCGGTCTTCAACGTCGCGGTCGCGCTCGGCCGCCTCGGAGCGCATACCGGGCTGCTCAGCGGCGTCTCGCGGGATTTCTTCGGCGACAGCCTGCTCAACGCCCTCCACGCCAGCAATGTCGATACCAGCCTCTGCATCATCAGCGACCGGCCAACGACCCTCGCCTTCGTCTCGCTGACCGACGGACATGCGAAATACGCCTTCTTCGACGAGGCCTCCGCCGGCCGGATGCTGGCGGAAGAAGAGCTCCCGGCCCTGCCGCCGGAGGTGGCCGCGCTGCATGCCGGCTCGATCTACCTGATGGCCGAGCCCTGCGGCGCCACCATCGAGACGCTGATCCTGAGGGAGGCGCCGAACCGGGTGATCTCCTTCGACCCGAATGTCCGGCCGTCGCTGATCAAGGACCGCGACGGCTATCTCGCGCGGCTCGACCGGCTCGCCGCAGCCTCGGACATCGTCAAGTTCAGCGACGATGACATGGCATGGATGGCGCCGGGTTCCAGCTTCGAGGACTTCGCCGCCCGCTGGCTCGGGATGGGCGCCGGGCTGGTGATCATGACCCGCGGCGCCGGAGGCGCGACCGCCATGACCCGGACCGCCACGGCGAGCGTTCCCGCCGTCGAGATCACGGTCGCCGACACGATCGGCGCCGGCGACACGTTCTCCGCGGCGCTGCTTGCCCGGCTCGACGCCGACGGGCTGCTCGGCAAGGATGCGATCACCGCCCTCACCGGTTCACAACTCCACGCGCTGCTCGGCCATGCGGCCGCGGCCGCCGCGATCACCGCCTCGCGGCCGGGCGCCGATCCGCCCTGGGCGCACGAGATGGAGCAGACGTCCTGATGGAAGAGGCATCCTGATGGAAAAGACCTGGCGCTGGTTCGGTCCGCAGGATCCGATTCCGCTTTCCCATGTCCGCGAGGCCGGCGCGACCGGCATCGTCACCGCGCTCCACCAGATCCCTGGCGGCACGGCCTGGGACGACGCCGCGATCGCCGAACGCAAGGCGCTGATCGAAGCGGACGGGCTGCGCTGGTCGGTCGTCGAGAGCATCCCGATGACCAACGCCATCAAGGCCCGGACCTCCGAATGGCGCCACGACATCGACGTGTGGAAGGATACGCTCCGGGCGCTTGGCCGGGCCGGCATCGACACGGTCTGCTACAACTTCATGCCGATCGTCGACTGGACCCGCACCGATCTCGCCTGGCCGCTGAAATCGGGCCTGGCGCTGCGCTTCGACATCGTCGACTTCGCCGCCTATGACGTCTTCGTCCTGAAGCGCGACGGCGCCGGCGACGACTATGAGGCCCCGGTGCTTGCCGACGCGGAGGCGCGCTTCCGGACCATGTCGGACGCGCGGAAGGAGGAGCTGGAGCGGATCATCCTCGCCGGGTTGCCGGGCTCCGACTTCGCCTATGACCGGGCGAAATTCACCGACCTGCTCAAGGTCTACGACCGGATGGGCCCGGACGAATTGCTGCAGAGCCTGACCGAATTCCTCAACGAGGTCGTCCCGGTCGCCGAGGAAAGCGGCATCCGGCTCGGCATCCATCCCGACGATCCGCCCTTCCCTCTGTTCGGCCTGCCGCGCATCGTCTCGACCGAAGGCGACGTCGCGACGCTGCTCGACGCCTATGACAGCCCCTCCAACGGGCTGACCTTCTGCGTCGGCTCCTATGGTTCGCGCGCCGACAACGAACTGCCGGAGATGATCCGCGCCTTCGCGCCGCGCATCAATTTCCTGCATTTCCGCAACGTCACCATCGAGGCGCCCGGTGTGTTCCATGAGGCGGAGCATCTTGAGGGCGGCTCCGACATGGTCTCGCTCTGCGCCGC
>JAGRKY010000214.1 GCA_020442095.1 Bauldia sp. | reverse complement strand
TGCCGGTGCCGCTCTCGCCGGTGATGAAGACCGGGGCACGGGACGGCGCCATCCGCCGGATCTGCTCGTAGACGGCGAGCATCGCCGGGGAGCGGCCCACAAAGCCGGCGAAATCGGAAGGCCCGGCGGCAGGAGCGGCATGTGGTTCGGGCGCGGGCTTGACCTCTGCAGGACGGGCCGGCGCCGGTGAAGGCGCGCTGTTCCACGACGAGACGGCGGCCTCCAGCCCCTGGATCAGGGCCTTGGCGCCGATCGGCTTCGGCAGGAAGTCGAAAGCCCCCGCCTTGACCGCGGCAAGGGCGACGTTGAGCGATCCCGCTGAACTGGTGGCGATGAGGCGGGAGTTGCTCCCGGCGATTTCGGCGATATGGCCGGGACCCCCGATCGTCTCGATGTCGGCAAGGATGATGGCGCGCGACATGTCGCGGCCGCTGGTCGCCGCCTCTTCCGGGCTCGCGCAGGGGAAGGGCTGGTAGCGGCTGAGCGCGTTGTCCGCGATCAGGCCGGCCAGCACCCTGCGCTGCACGGCATCGGAATCGACGATGACGACGTCGATCCGCTCAACAGATTGGTTGTCGTGTGCCACGACCGGCGACCCCGCCCTTCCGGCAACTCGGTATGTCAGGAAGCGAGTCTCGCCGAATAGGGTAAATGAAGCGTTGGCATCGGACGCCGGACGGATAAATTCGCGCGGCCCCTCGTGCCCGCTTGACCGGAACCCTGCGACCCGCTAGCCGGGCCGGCATGAGCAATTCCTCCCATCCGCCGCGTATCCGCGGCCTTTCCGAAATCGTCGCCGACTATCGCTACATCCTCTGCGATGCATGGGGCGTCATCCACAATGGCGTCACCGCTTACCCGGCCGCCGTCGATGCCTTGCGGAAATGCCGCGAGGCCGGGCTGAAGGTGCTGATCATCACCAATGCCCCGAGGCCGAAACAGCAGGTGATGGAACAGTTTACCCGCTTCGGCGTCGACCACGACGCCTTCGACGACATCATCACCTCGGGCGGCGCGGCGCGCGACTATCTCGCTGCGCGCCCGGGAATCCGTGTCCACCATGTCGGCGCGGAGCGCGACCTCGCCATCTATGACGGGCTCGACGTCACGCTGGCCGGCGAGGAGGAGGCGGAGCTCATCTCCTGCACCGGCCTTTTCGACGACCGGGTCGAAACGCCGGAAGACTACGCCGACGCCTTCATCCGCTGGAAGGAGCGCGGCTTGATGATGCTTTGCGCCAATCCCGACAAGGTGGTCGAACGTGGCGATACACTCGTCTGGTGTGCCGGCGCGCTCGCCGAAAGGTATGCGGGTATCGGTGGCGAGACCGTCGTCCTCGGCAAGCCGCATCGGCCGATCTACGAGACGGCGATGGCGCGATTCGCCGGCCTCGCGGGCGGGCCGGTCGACCGGAGCGCGATCCTCGCGATCGGCGATGCGATCGCGACCGACCTCCGTGGCGCCAACGACTTCGGTCTCGACGTCCTGTTCGTCACCGCCGGCATCCATGCCGAGGAATATGGCGAGCGCGAAAACCCGGATGCCGAAAAGGTCAGCGCCTTTCTCAAGGCAAGTGGATTCGGGGCGCGCGCCTATATCCCGCACCTGACGTTCTGAGCGATGGCGGCAAGCGCGCGTCTTGACCAGGGTCGGCCGAGCCGGCAGTTTGCCGGCCACGCCTCCGCCGGACCTGTTTGAATGCCGGACACGAAGAATCCGCCAGTGTCCCCCGTCCCGACCTATTCGCTCGACGACCTGCCCCCGGACTTCTCGGGAACCGCCGTCGCGATCGGCAATTTCGACGGGGTCCACCTGGGCCATGCCGCACTTATCCAGATGGCCATCGCCGAGGCGCACCAGCAAGGCGCCAGGGCGATCGTCCTGACCTTCGATCCCCATCCGCGGACCTTCTTCAGGCCCGAACAGCCGGTCTTCCGGCTGACGCCGCCGGCCGCGCAGGCGCGCCTCATGGCCGCGCTCGGCATCGACGCGGTGGTCGCGGCGCGTTTCGACGCGGGCTTTTCGCAGCTCGAACCGACTGTTTTCGAGGAGGATATCGTCGCAGGCCGCCTCGCGGCCCGCTGGGTGATCGTCGGCGACGGCTTCCGTTTCGGCAAGGGCCGGGCCGGGACGACGGAGCAGCTGGTGGCGGCGGGCGAGCGATTCGGCTTCGATGTCGTCGTCGTCGATCCGGTCTACGACGAGACGGGCGAACGGATCTCGTCCTCGGCGATCCGCGAATGCCTTGGCGCCGGCGACATCGTCAACGCCAACCGGCTGCTCGGCTACCGGTGGTTCGTCGTCGGGACGGTGGTCCATGGCGACCGGCGCGGCCGGGAACTCGGCTTTCCGACCGCCAATATCGCGCTGCCGGCCGATTGCCAGCTCCGCCACGGCGTCTATGCCGTGACCCTGGCGCGGCGCGGCGGCGAGGCACTGGCGGGGGTTGCGAGCTACGGCCGGCGCCCGCAATTCGACAATGGAGCGCCGCTTCTCGAAGTCTTCATCTTCGATTTCGACGGCGACCTCTACGGCGAGGAAGTGGTGGTCACTTTTCTCGACTGGATACGGCCGGAGGCGAAATTCGCGTCGGTCGACGCGCTCGTCGAGACGATGGGGAACGACAGCCGCAAGGCACGCGAAATCGCCGGGGAAGCGGGGCCCGGAGGCCCTGTCGACCGGCTGCTTGCCGGGATCGGTTGACCGGCCGAGGTTGTCGCTACCGGGCCGATCGGTTAGAGGTTTTCCCGGCCTTGCCGGATTTTCGCCGGTTTCTTAACGGATTAATATCAAGGTCCGAAAAGGGGCATGGTCGAGGGGTATGTCTTTAGTATGAGGTTCCTGGGGTCCAATCGCTGGAAAGCGGCCGGTTGCGTATTGCTGGCGGGGGTTCTTGGCGCCTGCTCTGCGACGACCTACGGCACCGGTGTCGGCGCCGGCGCGCAGACGATGAAGGACCTGACCGGCATCGTCAGCTTCGGTTCCAAGGACTCCGAGCCGATCGATTACGAGCCGCGGCCCGGAATTGTCGCGCCGCCGCCGAATGCCGCCCTGCCGAAGCCCGGTCAGGCGGCCACGCCGGCGAACTGGCCGAAGGATCCGACCGCCACCGCAACCGCCGCCGGAAACGAGAAGGTCTACGCCTCCAACCGGAGCGGCACCAAGGAAGACGTCCTGATGGATCCGGGCTTCAAGCTGCCGAAGGCCGACCGGATCGTCTATGACGACCACAGCAAGGACCCGAACAGCGCCGAAACCCTGATGCGCGAAATGAAAGAGCAGCGCGGGGACGCCGAGAAGCTGTTCGCCAAGAAGAACGCGGCGGCCGGCGGCTCGGTCGACGAGAACGGCAATCCGGTCCGCACCACCCTGACCGAACCCCCTGCCGAATATCGCGTGCCCGACCCCGAAGCGCCCGAGGAATTCATCGCGGCGAAGAACGAGAAGTGGTGGCAGGTGTTCAAGCGCAAGCCCAGCGCCGCGGCGACCCCGGTCGACGGACCGGAAGGGGTTCCCGACCCCTCCGCGACCCAGCCGGACTAGAATTCTCCCGACGACTATCTGCGGGCGGCGAAGAAGCGCCTGAGAAGGTCGGCCGCCTCGACCTCGGCGATGCCGCCATAGACCTCCGGCGCGTGGTGGCAGGTGGGCTGGCCGAAGAAGCGCGGCCCGTGCTCGACCCCGCCGCCCTTTTCGTCGGAAGCACCGAAATAGAGCCGCCGGATGCGGGCGAAGGAGATCGCCGCCGCGCACATGGAGCAGGGCTCGAGGGTGACATAGAGGTCGGCGCCGGTGAGCCGCTGCGAGCCGATCGCGCGGGCCGCGGCGCGAATGACGAGGATTTCGGCATGGGCGGTCGGATCGTCCAGCTCGATCGTGCGGTTGCCGTCCCGGGCGACGATGCGGCCGTCGAGCACCAGCGCCGCGCCGATCGGCACCTCGCCGCGCGCGGCCGCAGCGCGTGCCTCCTCAAGCGCAACCCCCATCGGATCGAATGGCGTCGACATCGACAATCCTCGCTCGCGACCGATACCTTTGCTATGGCTCCGCCATGAACGCAAACACGTCCGAATCGAAGAAGCCGGAAGGCGAACGGATCGCCAAGATCCTCGCGCGGGCGGGGCTCTGCTCGCGCCGCGACGCCGAGCGCTGGATCGCCGAAGGACGCGTCGAAGTCAACGGCCGGACCCTGGACAGCCCCGCCTTCAATGTCGGGCCGCGCGATCGCGTCGCGGTCGACGGCAAGCCGCTGCCGCGCCGAGAGCGGACCCGGCTCTGGCTCTACAACAAGCCGAAGGGGCTGGTGACGACGGCGCGCGACCCGCAGGGCCGCAAGACGGTCTTCGAGGCGCTGCCCGCCGACCTGCCGCGGGTGCTGGCAGTCGGCCGCCTCGACATCAATACCGAGGGCCTGCTCCTCCTCACCAATGACGGCGGGCTGAAGCGCGTCCTCGAGCTACCGTCGACCGGCTGGCTGCGCCGCTATCGCGTCCGCGCCCATGGGGTGGTCGACCAGGCGGCGCTCGACAAGCTGAAGGACGGCGTCGCGGTCGACGGCGTGCTCTATGCCGGCGTCGAGGCGACGATCGACCGGGTCCAGGGCGGCAACAACTGGATGACGATCGGCCTCCGCGAGGGCAAGAACCGCGAGATCAAGCGCATCCTCGAACACCTCGGCCTGGCGACCAACCGGCTGATCAGGATGTCCTACGGCCCCTTCCAGCTCGGCGACCTGCCGGTCGGGGCGGTCAGGGAAATCCGGGGCAAGGTGCTGCGCGACCAGCTTGGCGCCAAGCTCACCGCCGAGGCCGGGGCGGATTTCGAGGCGCCGATCCGCGGGCCGGAGCCAGCCGAGAAACCTGCCACCCCCGCACGAAAGCCGCATGCGCGTCGTCGGCGGTGAGTTCCGCGGCCGGCGGCTGGCGGCGCCGACATCGAACGCGATCCGGCCGTCGAGCGACCGGCTTCGCCAGACCCTGTTCGATATCCTCGCCCATCGTTTCGGAGATGCCGTCGAGGACGCCCGTGTTCTCGATCTCTTTGCCGGCACCGGCGCGCTTGCCATCGAGGCGATTTCGCGCGGGGCGCGCTATGCGCTCTTCGTCGAGGAGGACGCGACGGCCCGCGGCCTGATCCGCACCAATGTCGAGACGATGGGACTGACCGGCAGGACGCGCATCTTCCGGCGCGACGCCACCCGCCTCGGCGAAGCCGGCACGGTCGGGGCGTTTTCGCTGGTCTTCGCCGACCCGCCCTACGACCACGGCCTCGGCGAACGGGCGCTGGCCTCGGCCCTGGCCGGCGGCTGGCTGGAGGAGGGGGCGCTGGCGGTGCTCGAGGAGCGGCGTTCGTCGGAGATCGCCCCGGTTCCGGGGCTCGAGGTCGTCGACCGGCGCGACATCGGGGATTCGCAGCTGGTATTCCTTAAGAGGATGTAATGTCACAAGGCGCCGGCCGGATGCTAGGAATGAGTCGACACGACCCGAGGCACGTTCCGCCAAGCCCGTAATCGCCCGCGCCCGCAATCGACCTGGCCCGTAATTGACCTGGAGGGATTCCCGATGTTCGCTTTCGCCCGAGTAGCGCTTCCCCTTGTTCTGATCTGGGTGATGGGGGCGGCGGCGAATGCGGAGCCCAAGACCTTCGCCGACCAGGCATCGACCTTCTGGCTCGACAACGGGCTGCAGGTAGTGGTGATCCCCGACCATCGCGCGCCGATCGTCACGCATATGGTCTGGTACAAGGTCGGCGCCGCCGACGAGGTGCCCGGCAAGTCGGGCATCGCCCATTTCCTCGAGCATCTGATGTTCAAGGGCACCAGCGACCACCCCGAGGGCGAATTCTCCAAGGTGATCACCTCGGTCGGCGGCAGCGAGAACGCCTTCACCACCGACGACTACACCGCCTATCACCAGAGCGTCGCCAAGCAGCATCTCGGGCTGATGATGGAATTTGAGGCGGACCGCATGGCCAACCTCGTCCTCGACGACGCGGCGGTGCTGCCTGAGCGCAAGGTGATCCTCGAGGAGCGGCGGTCGCGGATGGACAACGAGCCGTCCTCGCAGCTCGCCGAGGCGGTGAGCGCCGCGCTCTTCCAGAACAGCCACTACGGCATCCCGACCATCGGCTGGGCGATCGAGATGGCCAAGCTCGACCGTAACGACGCGATTGCCTTCTACAATCGCTACTACACGCCGAACAACGCCATCGTCATCGTCGCCGGCGACGTGACCGAGGATGAGGTCCGCAAGCTCGCCGAGGCGACCTACGGCAAGCTGCCGCGCCGTGCCGAGCCGCCGCCGCGCAACCGGCCGCGCGAGCCGGAGCCGCTCGCGGCGCGCACCGTGACGCTCGCCAATCCGCGGGTCACCCAGCCGAGCGTGCAGCGCACCTTCCTCGCGCCGTCCTATGCCACGGCCGAGCCCGGCGAGGCGGCGGCGCTCGACGTCCTCGCCGACATCCTCGGATCCGGCACGACCAGCAAGCTTTACCGCCAGCTCGTCGTCGAAAAGGGTGTCGCGACGGCCGCCGGCGCCTATTACCAGTCGAGCTCGCTCGGCGACACGCGCTTCGTCCTCTACGGGATACCGCGCGGCGACATCAGCCTCGACGACCTGATGGGCGAGATCGACGGCGTGCTCGCCGACGTCGTCGCCAACGGGGTCAGCGCGGAGGACCTCGCCCGCGCCAAGCACCGGGTGACCGCCGCGGCGATCTATGCCCAGGACAACCACGCCTCGCTCGCTCGAATCTTCGGCACGGCGCTCGCCACCGGCCAGACCCTCGACGACGTCAAGAACTGGCCGGCGATGATCGACGCCGTCACCGCCGACCAGATCCAGGCGGCTGCCGCCAAATACCTGACCGACAAGCGCTCGGTGACCGGATACCTGGTCGCCGCGCCGATGCCGGAACGCTCCTGACAGGGACTGAGATCATGAAGCTCGCCAAAGCCGCCGTCGCGGTCTGCCTGCTGCTGGTTCCGGCGCTCTTCCCCGCCGCGGCCAATGCCGTCACCATCGAACGCGTCGTCAGCCCCAAGGGGATCGTCGCCTGGCTGGTCGAGGAGGATGCGATCCCGCTGATCGCCATGTCCTTCGCCTTCCAGGGCGGCTCGACCCAGGACCCAGACGGCAAGCCCGGCGTCGCCAACCTGATGTCCGGCCTTCTCGACGAGGGCGCCGGACCGCTCGACAGCGAGGCCTTCCAGAAGGCGCTGGACGACGATTCGATCGACCTGTCCTTCGATGCCGGCCGCGACACCTTCAGCGGTTCGCTGCGGACGCTCACCGAGAACCAGGACCAGGCCGCGCATCTTCTCAAGCTCGCGCTGACCGAGCCGCGCTTCGACGAGGAGCCGGTCGAGCGAATCCGGGCGCAGATCCTGGCCGGGCTGC
Source organism: Bauldia sp. (assembly GCA_020442095.1). The sequence goes on along the minus strand of JAGRKY010000214.1, from coordinate 230 downwards.
GGGCGGACGAGACCGATCCCGGCACCCTCGCCAGCCGGTCGCTGATGGCCTCGCTCTTCCCCGGCCATCCCTACGGCCGGCCAAGCGACGGGACGATCGAGACCGTCTCCTCGATCACCCGTGACGACCTGAAGGACTATTTCAACAAGATAATCGCCAAGGACAACCTCGCCATCGCGGTGGTCGGCGCGATCGATGCCGAGTCGCTCGCGACGCTGCTCGACGAGATA
>JAGRKY010000213.1 GCA_020442095.1 Bauldia sp. | reverse complement strand
GGCAGGTTGCCGGCATGCAGCGCGATCCCGCTCCATGTCAGCCGCTGCATGAAGGGCATCTCGGCGCCTTCGTAGATGTTCGAGACGTGGTCCTTGTCTTTCTGGAGGATGGTGAAGACCCCGGTCGGCGTGTCGTGCCCGGACTTGCCGGTTGACACTGTCGAGGCCGCGATCCTGACGCCGCGGCGATGGACGTGCATCATTTGTGCACCGATCGAGACGATGATAGAGACCGCGCCGCGCTTCTGCAGCTCGGGTTGCCAGATGAACTGGCCGGGCTTCAGTGCCCGTTCGTCCGCCTGGCCCTCCGCCAGCCCCGGCCGGGCGAGCAGCGCACCCCCTGCAAGACCGGCAAGGCCGGCGAGCGCCTGTCGGCGTGTCGGGAACAGCGGTTTGAAGGTCATGTGCTTCCTCGCCTTGGACGATGATCGGGAGACGGAGCGTGAGTCTCGCCGGAATTATTGCCGAAAGCATGGCGCTTTCGACAAGCCGAAAGCCACGGAAGTGACCGGGTTCGGCCATGAAAGGTCCTCAATCTGGTGCGCATAAGAGCGGTTGTTATGGGGGAATTGGATGATTGACCGCCGGCAGCTTCAGAACCGCCCGCCCCGGGCGCGGCCCCGTGATGACGAGGAGCCGATCATCACCTATTCCCGACTGGAAGCCGACCGGTCTGCCTCCCCGCATGATTTCGACGGATTCGAGCCCGCAAGCCCGCTCTACGAGGCTGTCGAGGTGCCGCGCGCGACGCGCCCGCCGCCGCGCGACGCCTTTGTCGACGAGCCCGAGTTGCGCGCCGAGCGCGATTTCGACCTCGGCATCGATCCGCTCGCGCCCGAACCCCGCCCCCGCCGCTTCCGGCTGCTGATCGCCTTCGGCATCGGCGCGATCGTCCTGATTGCCGGCGTCGGCGTCCTGCTCGCCACCCTCGATCCCTCCGGCCCGGTCACCGCGACGACGGACCAGCCGGCGGCCCCGCCGCTCCTCGAAGAACCGGCCGACGCCGCGGCGGGAGACGACGTGGCTAATACCGCACCGAATATCCGCCAGATTCCGATCGTCCAGGACGGCGCCGGCGGTGCCGGCGAGGCGCCCCTCGCCACCGCCCCCGACCCGACGGCGGAACCGATGGTGGAGACGGTCGTCGCACCGGATGTCGTCGTCGAACCGCCGGCCCCGCGTCTTCGCCCGACCCAGCCGGCGACCGAGACCGTCCTGACCGATCCCGGTCTTCCTGCCCCGCCCGCAACGATCGAAGGCGCGCCCGCCTCGGCGGCGGCGCCCGCGGCCGAGAGCGACGAGGATTTCCTCCGCCGCATCGAGCAGACCCTCAACCGGGTCGAGCAGTCTTCCGGCACGCCGGCCGCCGCTCCCGCCCCGGTCGTCATCGCGCCGCCGGCGACCATTCCCGCCGAGCCCGAGCCTCCCGCGGCGGCCGACACCGGCCCCGTTCTTGTCCCCGCCGACGAGCTGGTCATCAGCGATCCGGCGGCCGGCGACGACACGATGATGGATGGCGGCGGCCACTTCGATATCGAGATGGAGCCCGAAACGCTCACTGGCGCCGCGCCTGCGGACGCCCCGATCGTCCTTGCGCCCGCCAACGATGTCGCACCGAACACTGTCGCGCCGAACGGCGGCGTCGTGGTCATCCCTGCCCTGCCGGGCGCACAGACCGGCACCCCCCAGGTCCGCGTCACGCCGCAGGGGACGGTCGAGCCGCTGCTGGTTCCGCCCGCGCCGATTGGTGTGGTCGAGCCGCCGCCTCAGGAAATCATCGTCGAGCAGGCCCCCGCACCGCCGCCGGCGCGCCAGCCCAACGCATTGCAGCGCCTTTTCCCGCGCCTGTTGCCGGTGGACCCCGGACCGGCCAACTAGCCCGCCAGGGCCCTCAGTAGCGGAAACCGGCGTTGAAGCGGAAACGCGTGCTCATGTCGCTGGCATCCGCGGTATCGAGATAGGGCGTCGCGAAATAGGCCGCGACCATGCCGTGCCGGCCGAGCCGCGTACGCACCCCGGCCCCGGCCGAGCCGACAGCGGCGTATCCGTATTGCCCCTCGTTCGGCCCGTTCCACACCGCGCCATAGTCGGCGAAGGCAAAGAGCGTGAAGCCGGCCAGCCAGTCGATGCCGAGATCGATCCGCTTGCCGATCTCGAAGGCGGCCGCGGCGCCGTCCTTGCCGGAAATCGTCGAGCCGTCGAAGGCGCGGCCATAATTCTCCCCGCCGATATCGAAACGCATCGACGACGGCAGGTCGCTCAGCGCAAGCTGGCCGATCCCCTGCAGGCGCGCATAGACGGTATCGGTCAGATCGCGGGAGATGTTGGCCTCGCCCGACAGGAAGCGAAAGTCGGAATTGGGAGTGTTCGAGCCGAGCCCGTCGAGCCCCTGGGCGTAAGCCACGTCGAGGATCACAGCCGCACCCGCGATCGTATCGTTGTAGGTCGCGCCTGCCGTGACCCAGCTGTTGCGGTCCCGGGTGATGGTCGTATCGCCGGAGTCGACCGTCGAGCTTTTGCTGTTCAGCGCCAAAGAACCGAACAGGCTCCGTTTGATGCGTCGCATGAACGCATAGTCGATGTGGACCTTGGCGGTGGTTGTTTCCGCATGGAGGTTGAGATCGGCGAGGTCGCCCCCGGGTTCCGACGCCACCTGGCCGATTTCGTAGCCGGCGGTCAGGCCGCTCGGTCCCAACGGATAGAGCTGGGACAGCCTGCCGAAGACCAGTTCGGTCGGTTCGAGCGGATTGGTCACCAACAGGGCGTCAGTGCTTTCGAATGCGCCGAAGGCATCGTTGAACCTGGCGTTGATCGAGGCCTCCAGCGGTCCGACCTCGTCATTGCCGAAATTGTCGAGCCGGCCCGCGACCGTCTTGCCATTGAACTGGAAATCGAGCACCAGGCGCGCCGCGCCGGGATCGTCCTCGATCTTGGATATCTCCGCGTTGAGAGTGATCCCGGCAAGGTCCGCCATCAGCAGCAGATAGCGCTCCAGCCTCGAGACGCGGATCGGCGTCATCGCCACGATCCGCTCGACATATGGATGGATGCGCCGCTGGAGCCCCGGGATATCGCCGTTGATCACCACTTCGCGGACATAGGATTCGTAGACGACGATCCGGATCCGGCCGCTTGCGAAATCCTGTGGCGGTATCACCGCGAGGGCATAATAGTCGTTCTTGAGATAGACCGCGCCGATCCCCTCGACCACCCGGCTGAGATCGGCGAGCGACACCTCGGTTCCGAGCAGATCGGACCATAGCGGCGTGAGTTGCGCCTCCGATACCGCGCCTGCGCCGACAAGATCGATGGCCGTCAGCCGAAAGCGCACCTTCGTCAATTCGCTGGCGGGGATGCCAGCGACCGGCGCCGTCACGGTGACGCCGACCGAAGGCGGTTGTCGGAGTGGCGGCTGGTACCGCTCGATGACGCTGTTCTGGTAGGTCTGGATTTGCCGGCCGCCTTGCGCGAGCGCGCCCGACACTGACATCACCGCGGCCAGCGTCGACACGACAGCTAGGACTACCCCCCGGCGCCGGCTCATGGCCCGGTACTACCGCGACAGCAGCGAATCATCGGCTTATCCCCTTGCCGAAGCTCTCCGATAATGTCCGACATAGCAAGCGCGACGGCGCTGAGTGCCAGGCCGGACCGCCAGGATCAGGCCAAGGCTTCCGACGGGCGTGCCGCGCTCGCCAGCCGGGCGCGGTCGAGCGGCCGGCCGCGAAAAGGCCGTTCTGTCGTTCGGCGCTTGTGATAGAACGTGGCCGGACAACGCACGAGGCCACTCATGACACTGCCGCTCTCCCGGGCATCGGTGACCGTTTACACGCGGCTGCTGCCGCTATTAGCCACGACCATCGACAAGGCGGCCGAACACGCCGGGGCGGGCTCGATCGACCCTGCCGCCCTGCTTGATGCGCGGCTCTTCCCGGACATGTGGCCGTTCAAGCGCCAGGTCCAGGCGGCGACCAACCATGCCTTCCGGGGCGTTGCCCGGCTGGCGGGCCTGCCGATCCCGGAGATTACCGAAGCTGCGGCGAGCTTCGCCGACCTCCGCCAGCGGGTCACCGAGACGCTCGCCTTTATCGAGAGCGTCGATCCCGCCGCGGTCGATGCCGGCGCGACGCGCGAGATCACCTTCCCGATGGGCAGCCGCCAGGCCACCCTCAGCGGCACGGACTATTTCTTCAACTTCTCGCTGCCCAACTTCTATTTCCACCTGACCACCGCCTACGACATCCTGCGCACCAACGGGGTGCCGCTGGTCAAGGACGACTTCGTCGGGCGGATCGAGTAGCGGGCGGTTCGTCTTAATGAGGCGCTTGTTCCTCGAACCACAGCCTGCCTCATCCTGAGGTGCGAGGGCGAAGCCCGAGCCTCGAAGGACGCAGACGTCTTGAGATACGGCCGAGCCGGCCGTTCAGGCGCGCCTATTCTTCTTCCGGTTCTGCATGTAGGAGCGCAGAACAGCGTTCATCCGACGCTGGTATCCGGCACCGCCGGTCTTGAAGAAATCGAGCACATCCTCGTCGACCCGGATCGAGATTGCCTTCTTCTTCGGCGGAACGACGACCGTCGCCTCCGACCAGTTGAAGTCGAGCGGCACGGCGTCGGGATCGTTCCGGACGGCTTCCTCGATCTCCGCGTCGGTCAGGGCATCGACGCGCGCCCAGTCAGTCTCGCTCTTCAGTCGTTCGAGCTGCCCGCCGTCACGTTCGACGATGAAGGTCCCGTCGGGAAGCGACGTCACCAGACGGACGATACCTTCTTCAGCCTTGTCGTTCTTGGTCTTGCTCATAAGCCTGTCGTTCGCTTTTGCGTGCGATCCGCGCCGAAATGATCCGGACGACATCGCCGCGTCTCACGAAAACAACCGCGATGCATCGTCCGTTGATCCGTCCGACCGCCACCTCGCGATCTTCACCCGTCTGCACATTCGATCGATAGATGCGGCAACCAGGATCCCCAAACACCCGTATGGCATCGACGAAATCGATCCCGTGCTTGTCGATGTTCGACCTGCGCTTGGCTTCGTGCCACTCGACATCCATCAAAATTCGTATATACATATGTACTGCACGACACAAACACAAGTCGCACCGGCGGGCTTCCTCCCCCTGTGAATAACCGGGACAACCCCGCTCAATCGGCACGTCCCCCCGCTGCCATCGCCTTGCCACGCTCGGCTGGCCTATAGTGGCGTCCCGTTCCGACACTGGCCCGAATCACACGACGCGCGATGCGCTTCTCCGACGCATTCCTTGACGAAATCCGTACCCGGCTGCCCGCCTCCTCGGTGATCGGCAAGCGGGTCCGGCTGAAGAAGCAGGGGCGCGAATTCGCCGGGCTCTCCCCCTTCAACGCCGAGAAGACGCCCTCCTTCTACGTCAATGACCAGAAGGCCAAGTGGTTCGATTTCTCGGCCCAGAAGAACGGCGACATCTTCACCTTCCTGATGGAGACCGAAGGCCTCACCTTCCCCGAGGCGGTCGAGCGGCTCGCCCGCGAGGCCGGCGTCCCGATGCCGGCCCGCGACGCCCAGGCCGAGGAGCGCGAGAAGGTCCGCGCCACCCTCT
>JAGRKY010000212.1 GCA_020442095.1 Bauldia sp. | reverse complement strand
TTCTGGGACCGGACGACGGCGCTGATCGCAGCGCTCCCGCCGAAGCCGGCGCGCAATGCCGAACAGGCGGCGGCAGCAGCCCGGATCTTCGAGATCGCGCGGGAAAGCCGCGAGCGCTTCCTCGCCGTTCACGCCGGCACCCTCTACGAGGAGCTGACCGACCGGCGGAACAGCTACATGCGGCTCGAAGAGCTGGTCTTTGCCGCGGGAGCCGCGGTCCCCGGGCTGACGCCGAGCGAGGAGGAAGTGGCGGCCGAGGCCAGGCTGAACCAGGGCGACAAGGACGGCGTCGAGATCGACCAGGGGATCTTCCTCGCCCAGACGCTGGCCGTCGAGGAAGCGGGGCTGCATCTCTGCCACGCGATGCTGCTGCCGCAGCCGGAGACGCAGGAGCATCTCGCCCGCTTCATCGCCGACGGCGTGCTCGACCTCGGGACCGTGCGGCTCGAAAGGCGGGGCAAGGCGGTGGTCCTTACCGCCACCAACCCGCGCTATCTCAACGCCGAGGACAGCTCGACGATCGACCTGATGGAGATCGCGGTCGACGTCGCGATCCTCGACCCGGTGAGCGAGATCGCGGTGATGCGCGGCGGCAAGGCGGAGCATCCGAAATATGCGGGCCGCAACATCTTCGGCAGCGGCATCAACCTCACCCATCTCTATCGCGGCAAGATTCCCTTCGTCTTCTTCCTCAAGCGCGACCTAGGCTACCTGCACAAGATCCTGCGCGGCGTCGCGCGGCCGGACTCGCTGCCCGACGATGTCAGGGGACGCGGCACCGAGAAGCCGTGGGTGGCGGCGGTCGAGACCTTCGCGATCGGCGGCCACTGCCAGATTCTGCTCGTTGCCGACTATGTGCTCGCCGCCGACGACGCCTACATGACCCTGCCGGCGCGGCAGGAAGGAATCATCCCCGGCTTCGCCAATCTCAGGCTGCCGCGCCACACCGGCGACCGCATCGCCCGCGAGGCGATCCAGTATGACCTCAAGCTCGTCTGCGACAGCCAGATGGGGCGGCTGATCTGCGACGAGATTGCCTCGGCCGACGCGATGGACGAGGCGATCGACAAGGTGGTCACCGGGCTGACCGATGCCGGCGTGGTCAGCGCGATCGGCAACCGGCGGGCCTTCCGGGTCGGCGAGGAGCCGCTCGACCTCTTCCGCCGCTACGCCTCGGTCTATGCGCGCGAGCAGGCCTATTGCCACTTCAGCCGGGCGCTGATCGCCAATCTCGAGCGCAACTGGGATGCCAAGAACCGCACGGCCTGAGAAGGCGCGAGGCGCCGATGATGCGGGATTTGCGGATCCGGCCGTCAAGGCGGTGTTCGATGCGCAGCCCGAGGCCGTCCGGCGCGGACTTCTCCAGCTCCGCTCCCTGATCCTCGAGACGGCGGCGGCGATGCCGGGCGTCGGGCGCATCGAGGAGACGCTGAAATGGGGGCAGCCGAGCTACCTGACCCCGGAGACCGGCAGTGGCACGACGATCAGGATCGACGCGGTGAAGGGCGCGCCGGAGCGGGTGGCAATCTATGTCCATTGCCAGACGCGGCTGGTCGAGCGGTATCGCGAACTCTACGGCGACCAGCTCGCCTTCGAGGGCAATCGCGCGATCCTTCTCGACGTGGACAGGGCCTTGCCGGCCGGGCCGCTCCGCCACTGCATCGCGATGGCGCTGACCTATCACGCCAGCAAGAAGGCGGTCGGGAAAGGCACCCGCGGCAGGCGCGCCGCAGGTGCTGAGCGCGTCGCCTAGGTCAGGTATTCCTTGAAGAAGGCGATGGTCCGCTCCTCCGCGAGCTTCGCGGCTTCGGCGTCGTAGCGGGGCGTGGTGTCGTTGTGGAAGCCGTGGTTGACGTCCGGGTAGACGTAGGCCGTGTAGGTCTTGCCCGCCGCCTTCAGAGCGGCCTCATATGCCGGCCAGCCGGCGTTGATCCGCTCGTCGAGCCCGGCATATTGGAGGAGTAGCGGCGCCTCGATCGCTGCGGCGTCCTCGGCGCTCGGCTGGCGGCCGTAAAAGGGCACGCCGGCGGCGAGTTCGGGATAGGCGACAGCAATCGCGTTGACGACGCCCCCGCCGTAGCAGAAGCCGACGGCACCGACTTTCCCCGTGCAATCCTCGCGCGCCGCGAGGTATTCGAAGCCGGCGAAGAAGTCGTTCATCAGCTTCCCGGGATCGACCTTCTGCTGGAGTTCGCGGCCCTCGTCGTCGTTGCCGGGATAGCCGCCGACCGAGGTCAGGCCGTCGGGGGCGAGGGCCATGAAGCCCGCCTTGGCCATCCGCCGCGCGACGTCCTCGATATAGGGATTGAGGCCGCGGTTCTCGTGGATGACGAGGACGCCGGGGATCTTGCCGGTCGCGGCGGCAGGCCGGACGAGATAGGCGTCGACCTCGCCGTTTCCGTTCGGCGACGGATAGGTGACGCGGCTCGTGACGATGTCCGGATCGTCCTCGGCGACCTGCTGGGCAAGCGCATAGTCAGGCGAGAGCTGGCGCAGAAGCATCGTCGCGGTGACGCCGCCGACGGCGAATTTCGCGGCGCGGTTCATGAACTCGCGCTTGGTGATCTTGCCGTGGGCGTAGAAGTCGTAGAGTTCGAGGAGTTCCTGGGGGAAATCCTTCGCGGTCTTTCGGCGGATCGGAGAAAGTTCGTTCATCGGTTCCGGTCACTCCCTGTCTCTTGCGCGACGGAAACGACCGGGCCCGTTCAGAGCCAGCCGCGTCGCTTGAAGTAGAGATAGGGCAGCACCGCCGAGGCGACCATCAATCCGATGGCGAGCGGATAGCCGAAGCCCCAGGACAGCTCAGGCATGCCGATGAAATTCATGCCGTAGATGGTGCCGATCAGGGTCGGCGGGAAGAAGATCGTCGCCGCGATGGTGAGGATGCGGATGACCTCGTTCTGCTCGACCGAGATCAGGCCGAGCGTCGCATCGAGCAGGAAGGTGATCTTGTTGGAGAGGAAATCGACATGATCCTCCAGCGAGCGGACGTCGCGCGAGATCAGCTTGAGGCGGTTCTTGCTCGTCCCCTTGGCGAAGCCGCCACGCAGGGTCAGGCTGGCGAACTGGACCAGCCGTTCGAGCGAGGCGAGGCTTTCGCGCGCCTTGGCCGCGAGGTCGCCCTGGGTGCCGATGTCGCCGATCAGCTGTTCGAGACGGCGGCCGCCGCGTCGCTCGGTGCGGGCGGCGAAGATCTCGGCGTTGATGCGGTCGACGTCGGCGCTGATCCGTTCCAGCACGTCGGCGGTACGGTCGACCAGCGCCTCGACGAGGCCGAGGAAGACGCCGGGCGTCGACGAGCAGGCGCTGCCGGGCTTGCCGGCGCGGGCGAGAAACTGGCGCAGTGCGCGGACGTCGTCGTAGCGAAGCGTGACGATGCGGCTGTCGCCGGTGACGACAAGAGTGAAGGGGACGAGCGTCGCATCGCCCTTGTCGACGCCGGTGAGAATGGTGGCGGTCATGAAGACGGCGCCGTCTTCCGTATAGAAGCGGCTGGAAAACTCGATCTCGGCGGCTTCTTCCCGCGTCGGCAGGCTGGCGCCGAGGAAAGCCTCGGCGCTCCGGTCCTCGGTGACGGAGGGCTGCATGAGGTCGACCCAGCCGGCCTCGGCCGGGATTTCCTCGCCGGTTGCGAATTCGAGGCGTTTCGGGCCGCCGTTGGTGAAGGTGTAGGCGTCGAGCATTCGCGAATAACCCTGGACAGGAACTGCCACGCCTACGCGACTCCGATCAAGGGACAATAAAGCCGCGTGGCGAGCATGAGCCGGTACCGGCCCCGGCCGCAAGTGCCGGACGATACTCGCTCATTCGGAACGAGTCGTTACCTGCGCCGCATCATCGCGGCCGGCCGTGCCGCCGCGCGATCGCGCGGTCCGAGGCGGGCGGCCGGGCGGGACTGTCCCCCACGCCCGGTCCATCACTCTTGTCAGCCGTCGCTTTCCCTGAGACCATCGTCACGAGCATGTCACACATGCCCAAGAACAATTAGAGAACGGGGAGGCGGCGCCATGTCAGGAGACAATAGCGGCAGAGTGAAAGGCCCCCGGTGCATCGCGCTGGTCGGGCCATTTGCCAGTGGCAAGACGACGTTGCTGGAAGCGATCCTTGCGCGAACCGATGCGATTACCCGGCAGGGGACGATCGCGGAGAAGAACACGGTCGGCGACGGCTCGCCGGAGGCGCGGGCCCACCAGATGAGCGTCGAGGCGAATATCGCCGAGACCGACTTCATGGGCGACCGCTTCACCTTCATCGACTGTCCAGGGTCGGTGGAATTCGGCTTCGAGGCGGAGCCGGTGCTCGCCGGTGTCGACCTCGCGGTGGTGGTGGCGGAGGCGGACGACAAGAAGATCCCGGCGCTGCAGGTCATCCTCAAGAGCCTCGAGGACAAGGGCATCCCCCGCATCCTCTTCCTCAACAAGATGGACAAGTCCAATGCCAGCGTGCGCGGGACGCTGGAGATGCTGCAGCCGGCGAGCGCGGTGCCGCTGGTGCTGCGCCATATCCCGATCCGCCAGAACGACGTGGTGACCGGGTTCATCGACCTCGCGCTGGAGCGCGGCTTCGTCTATCGCGAGCACGCGGCGAGCGAGGTGATCGACATGACCGACACCGATCGCGCCCGCGAGGCGGAAGCCCGCTACACGATGCTGGAGACGCTCGCCGATTACGACGACGGGCTGATGGAGCAACTGCTCGAGGACATCCAGCCGGACCGCGACCAGATCTTCCAGGACCTGTCGGTGGAGATGCGGCAGGGCCTGATCTGCCCGGTGCTGATCGGCTCGGCAGAGGGGGCGAACGGCATCGGCCGCCTGCTAAAGGCGATCCGCCACGAGACGACGGGGATCGACGAGACGCGCGCGCGGCTCGGCATCGAGGATACCGGCGAGTGCGTCGTGCAGGTGCTGAAGACGCTCCATACGACCCATGGCGGCAAGCTGTCGGTGGTCCGCGTGCTGGCCGGGCAGGTCGGCGACGGGACGGAATTCACCGGCCCGAACGGACCGGTCGGCCGGGTGTCGGGCGTCTTCCGCATCGTCGGCCAGCAGGCGAACAAGCGTGAGGCGGCGATCGCCGGCGAGACGGTCGGCCTCGGCAAGCTCGACGATGCGCTGACCGGCCAGACGCTGTCGACGGCCAAGGAAGCGCCGATGCAGGTGATGTCGCTTTCGGCGCCGGAGCCGGTGCTCGGGACCGCCGTGTCGACCGCCGAGCGAAAGGACGACGTCAAGCTCTCCGCCGCCCTGACCAAGGCGGTGGAGGAGGACCCGTCGCTGCGGGTCACCCATGTCCAGGATACCGGCGAGACGGTTCTGGAGGGGCAGGGGGAGATGCACCTCAGGGTGGCGCTGGAACGGCTGACCGGCAAATACGGCATCTCGGTCGACACCCATGACCCGCGCGTCCCCTACAAGGAGACGATCCGCGGCACGACGACGATCCGCGGCCGCCACAAGAAGCA
>JAGRKY010000211.1 GCA_020442095.1 Bauldia sp. | reverse complement strand
GGCTCTTCCTCGGCATTGAGGTGGTAGAGATTGCCGAAGAACTCGTCGAAGCCGTTCACGGTCGGCAGGTATTCGTTGCGGTCGCCTTCGTGGTTCTTGCCGAACTGGCCGGTGGCATAGCCTTCGGACTTCAGAACCGTCGCCATGGTGACGTCGGTCTGCTGCCATCCCTGCTCGGCGCCGGGCAGGCCGACCTTGGTCATGCCGGTGCGGACGGGCACGTTGCCGCCGATAAAGGCGGCTCGACCCGCGGTGCAGCTCTGCTGCGCGTAGTAGTCGGTGAAGGACAGGCCTTCGTCCGCGATGCGGTCGATGTTGGGCGTCATGTAGCCCATCATCCCGTGGTTGTTGTGGCTGATGTTCCAGGTGCCGATATCGTCACCCCAGATCACCAGGATGTTCGGCTTGGCCATATCTTCCTGGGCCAAGGCCGGGCCGGCCAAAAGAACCGCAGCGGCGGCTGCGGCAAACAATAGCCTTCTCATTGAATCCCTCCATTCCTCCTCGCGACTCTCGCGATTGGGCCGGAACGTATTTCCGCGCTACAATGGACAAGCCATCACATGATGAGATTTGGCGCGTATTTCTCGGAGTTTGCGGATGGGAAGCGTGAGGATTTCACTGGAGACCGCTCTAGCCATCGTTTCCAAACGCGGCTGGTATGCAGAGCGGCCCGAAGCCCTCAGGGAGGCGCTGGCCCGGTTGGCCAGGATCCGCTGCTACGCCGCCGGGGAACCGCTCTACTTTCACGGCGACGAGCCGAACGGGATATTCGGCCTCGTGAGCGGCGGGCTCGACGTCACGATTCCGAGGGCCGACGGTCTCGACCTGACCGTCCATCGCGCCGATCCGGGTTTCTGGATCGGCGACCTGGCCACATTCGTCGGCCAGACGCGGCTCGTCTCGGTTGTCGCCACCCAGCCCACGCATGTGATCCATCTGCCACAGCACGCGCTTCGCCCGCTGATCGAGAGAGCCCCCGAGCTCTATCCGGAATTCTATGCGCTGACCTACGAGAACATGAGCCTCGCCCTGCGCCTCCTCGCCAATCTTGCCGTTTCTCCTTCCGAAGTCCGGGTCGCCGTCCGTCTCCTCATGTATGAGCAGTCCCCGGACAAGACCCGGCTGAACATCTCCCAGGACAAGCTGGCGGAACTGGTAGGGCTTTCGGCTCCGACGCTTCAGCGCGCGCTGAAGCGGCTCCAAGACCAGAGTCTGATAAGACTCGGCTATGGTCACATCGATATCCTCGACCGCGCCGGCCTGATGTCGCTGTCCACCACCGGTTGAGCTGACCGCCACCGTTTCGAGCGGAAATCCCGGACTTGCCCGCTCCGCGCGCCGGTTCCGGAGCCGGCGCCGCGTCTTTCACGACGCCGAGGGGTCGACCGCCTTCACTGGAGCCGTCGCTTCACGCGTCATGCGCTCGGCACGCGCCGTCCGTCGCATAGTCACGATATAGGCGCCGATGAAGATGAGCGTCATCAGCAGCACGATGGTCGGCGCCGGGGCGCTGTCGATGAAGAAGCTGAGATAAACGCCGACGAAGGCGGCAATGACCGCGACGACGACCGATATGCGGAGCATAGCGGCGAAGCTGCGGGCGAGCAGGAAGGCGATGGCGCCCGGGGCGATCAGCAATGCAATCGCCAGGATGATCCCGACCGCCTTCAAGGCGCCGACGATGGTCAGCGACAGGATCGCCAGAAGGCCATAGTGCAGGAGCCGGACCGGGAGCCCCATAACCCGCGCCTGCGCCGGGTCGAAGGCATGAAGCAGCAGGTCGCGCCACTTCAGCACGATGATGCCTCCGGCGACGAGCGCGATCACGCCGCTCTCCAGAATATCGCCCCAGCCGACGCCCAGCATGTCTCCGAACAGGATGTGGTCGAGATGCACGTCCGAGCGGATCTTGGTGTAGAGGACGATGCCCAGCCCGAACATGCCGGAGAAGACGACACCCATCACCGTGTCCTGCTTGATGCGGCTGTTCTCCTTGAGGAAGCCTGTCGCCAGCGCGCAGGTCATGCCGGCAGCGAAGGCGCCGATCGCCAGCGGGATGCCGATGATATAGGCCAGCACCACGCCGGGCAGGATGGCGTGGGAGATGGCATCGCCCATCAGCGACCAGCCTTTGAGCACAAGAAAGCAGGAAAGCAGCGCCGCGGGCACCGCGACCAGCACCGAGATCAGAAGCGCCTGGCGCATGAAGGCGAACTGGAAAGGCAGCGCGAGTGTGTCGAGGAATTCCATCAGCGCCGCGCCTCCAGGGCTTCGGCCGCACGCCTGCGCGCCGCTAGCATGCCGTGCTTCGGCGCGAGGAAGAAGGCGGTGAGGAAGATCAGCGTCTGCAGGACGACGATGATGCCGCCGGTGGCGCCATCGAGGAAATAGCTGGCATAGGCACCGACGAAGCTGGTGACGGTGCCGATCGCGACACTCAGCGCGATCAGCTTCGGAAAGCGGTCGGTGAGCAGATAGGCCGTGGCGCCGGGCGTCACCACCATGGCGATGACCAGAAAGGCGCCGACCGTCTGCAGCGCGGCGACGGTGCAGGCGCTGAGCAGCGTGAAGAACATGACGCGGAGCAGCGCCGGATTCAGCCCGACCGAGCGGGCGTGGTTCTCGTCGAAGAAGGCGACCATCAGGTCCTTCCACTTGACTAGCAGCACGGCGAGCGAAACGAAGCCGATGATGGCGAGCTGGAGAGTGTCGGTCGGGGTGATCGCCAGGATGTTGCCAAGCACGATCGTCTGGATGTTCACCGCCGTCGGCTGCAGCGACACCATGAACAGCCCGAGGCCGAAGAAGGAGGTGAAGATCAGGCCGATAATCGCGTCCTCCTTCAGCCTGGTGCGCTGGTTGAGGAAGAGCATAGCGCCCGCCGCCAGTCCCCCCGCCAGGAAGGCGCCGAGCGAGAAGGGCAAGCCGAGCATATAGGCGCCGGCGACGCCGGGGACGATCGAGTGGGACAGCGCGTCGCCGATCAGCG
>JAGRKY010000210.1 GCA_020442095.1 Bauldia sp. | reverse complement strand
CCGGGTCGATCGGCTCGTGGGTCGGTCCCGAGGTGATCAGGACGTGATGGCCGGCGAGCGGCCGGGCGCCGGGCGCGAGCAGCGCCTCGATCGCCGCGACGATCTCCAGCGGCTCGGCCATCCGGCCGAGGCCCGCCTCGCCGCCTTCGGCCATCTCGCCGCTGTTCGGCCCGACGAAGCGGATGCCGTCGGCGCCGAGCCGCGCGGCGTTCCGACGGGTCGCGGCATGAGCCCACATATGCGGGTTCATCGCCGGCGCGACCAGCACCGGCCGGTCGGTGGCAAGCAGGATGGCCGAGGCAAGGTCGTCGGCATGGCCGTTCGCCATCTTGGCCATCAGGTCGGCGGTCGCCGGCGCGACAACGATGGCGTCGGCCTCGCGCGCCAGCCGGATGTGGCCGATATCGAATTCCTCGTCGCGGCTGAAGAGGTCGGTATGGACCTTGCCGCCGGTCAGCGCGCCGACGGCGAGCGGCGTCACGAACTCTTCCGCCGCGCGGGTCATCACCGCCCGCACCGCGAAGCCGCGCTCGCCGAGCCGCCGGATCAGGTCGAGCGACTTGTAGGCGGCGATGCCGCCGGAAATGATCAGCAGGATGGTTCGGGACTTGGCCATCAGCATCCCGGGGTTGCCGCGCCGCGCATGGCGCGTGAGGTCAGAATAGCCATTTCAGCCCCGCCAGCACCACGACGATCGCGATAACCCAGAGCGCCACCCGGCCCCAGCGCGAGGCATGGGCCTCGGAACGGCCGATGCCGGCGACGGTCTCGGGATCGAGGCGCAGGCCATGCTCGCTCATCCGATCGATCTCGGCCGAAAGCCTGCCGGCGCGCTCGGCGAGACGCGGCAGTTCGGTCGCGAGCCGCCCGATGGCGCCGGCGCCCTCGGCGACGAGCTCGAGCTGCCCGGACGGCCCGAGATAGCGCTCGATCCATTCCCGCACCACCGGCTCGGCCGCCACCCACATGTCGAAATCCGGATCGAGGGTGCGGGCGACGCCCTCGACCACCACCATCGTCTTCTGGACGAGGAGCAGCTCCGGCCGGGTCTGCATGTCGAAGATCTCGGTCACCTCGAAGAGCAGCGTCAGGAGCCGCGCCATCGAGATCTCGCTCGCCCGCTGGCCGTGGATCGGCTCGCCGATCGCGCGCAGCGCCTGGGCGAAATCGTCGACGCTGTGCTTGTCGCCGGGCACGTAGCCCGCCTCGAAATGGACCTCGGCGATGCGGCGGTAGTCGCGGCGGATGAAACCGTAGAGGATCTCCGCGAGGAAGCGCCGCTCGTCGCGGTTCAGGCGGCCCATGATGCCGTAGTCGACGGCAACGATGTCGCCCGCCTCGTCGACGAAGAGATTGCCCTGGTGCATGTCGGCGTGGAAGAAGCCGTCGCGGAGCGCCTGGCGGAGGAAGGCCTGCATCAGCCGCCGCGCCAGCACCGTCAGGTCGTGGCCGGCGTCCCTGAGCGCGGCGACATCGGACAGTTTGATGCCCTCGACCCATTCGAGCGTCAGCACGTCGCGCGCCGTCAGCTCCCATTCGACCGTGGGCACGCGGAAGCCCGGGTCGTCGGCGGTCGCCTCGGCCATCTCGGAGAGGGCTGCGGCCTCGAGCCTCAAGTCCATCTCGATCGTCACCGAGCGCGCCAGCGTATCGACCACCGCGACCGGACGCAGCCGCCGCGAGGCGGGATCGACCCGTTCGACCAGCCGCGCGCCCTCGTAGAAAGTGTCGAGGTCGCGGCGGAAGCGGCGGCGGATGCCGGGACGCAGCACCTTCACCGCGACGGTGCGGGTGCCGAGGTCGTCGGTGATCTCGGCCTTGTGGACCTGGGCGATGGAGGCGGCGGCGATCGGTGGCGAGAAGGAGGAGAACAGGTTATCGACCGGCTTGCCGAGCGCCCGCTCGACGACGGCGCGCGCCTCCTCTTCCGGAAAGGGATCGATCTCGTCGCGAAGCCGGCCGAGCGCGTCGGCGCCCTCCCGCCCGACAAGGTCCGGCCGGGTCGCGAGGAACTGGCCGAGCTTGATATAGGACGGACCGAGCCGGTTCAGCGCCGCGGTCAGGCGTTCGGACCGCGCCTCCTCGCTGACGCCGCGGCGGGCAAGCGCCCGGGCGATCCTGGCGGCCATGCGCGGCCCCGACGGCAGCTCCTCCGGGTCGACAAGGGTGAAGGCGCCTTCGCGGGCGAGCACCCAGCCGGCTCCGGCCATGCGGAAAAGCGCTGCCAGACTGCCTGCCATCGGTTCAGAGCTTCCAGCCGGAATGGATCGCCGCGATGCCGCCCGAGAGGTTCCGGTAGTCGACCCGGGAAAAGCCCGCATCGGCGATCATCGCGGCAAAGCGGGCCTGGTTGGGAAACTGGCGGATCGACTCGACCAGGTAACGGTAGGAGTCGCGATCGCCGGCAACCATCTCGCCGAGCGCCGGGATGACGTTGAAGGAGAAGAGGTCGTAGAGCCGGTCGAGGCCGGCGACGTCGACCGTCGAGAATTCGAGGCAGAGGAAACGGCCGCCCGGCTTGAGGACGCGGAAGGCCTCGGACAGCGCCTTCGGGATCCGCGGCACGTTGCGAATGCCGAAGGCGATCGTAACGGCGTCGAACCGGTTGTCGGGGAAGGCGAGTTCCTCGGCGTTACACTCGGCGAAGCTGACGCGGTCGGCAAGACCCTTCCGCGCCGCACGCTCGCGCCCGACCTTCAGCATCTCGCCGTTGATGTCGGCGACGATCACGTCGGCGCCCTCCGACCGGCCGGCAATGCGGAAGGCGATGTCGCCGGTCCCGCCGGCGACGTCGAGCACCGAATAGCCGTGCACCGACTGGCGCGGCGCGCCGAGCCAGGCGACCATCGCGTCCTTCCACAGCCGGTGCATGCCGCCCGACATCAGGTCGTTCATCAGGTCGTAGCG
>JAGRKY010000209.1 GCA_020442095.1 Bauldia sp. | reverse complement strand
GCGGAGCCTCGAAGGACGCACCACGGTCCGTGCCAGTGGGGAAGTGGGGCCTCCCCCCCTCGCCATCCTGAGGCGCTCCGCGAAGCGGAGCCTCGAAGGACGCACCACCGGCTGCACCGGTCCATCGTTCCTCACCACCTTCCCGCGCGCACCCTCTCCCCCCTTGTGGGGGAGACGGCGGAGCTTCGGTCGGCGAAGCCGGCCGCTAGCGGAGCCAGAGAGGGGTAAGGGACGTCGCCGCTGGAATACCCCTCTCCCGGATTTCCAGCACCGATCTGGCACACCAGATCGGGGAAATCCGGCCTCCCCCACAAGGGGGGAGGCGGAGCGGCGCGCAGCCATCCTGAGGTGCGATCCCGGCCTACGGCCGGGAGAGCCTCGAAGGACGCACTACCCGTCCTTCGGGGCGCCGCTGATCGGCAGCAGGAGCCCGCCGTCGGCGACGATCGTCGAGCCGGTGACGAACGACGCTTTCGGAGATGCGAGGAAGAGGACCACTTCCGCAATCTCCGACGGCTCGGCGATGCGGCCGAGCGGGTGCATGTTGCGGATGGTCTGCGTCAGCCCCTCGGGATCGTCGTCGAGCGAGATCGCCCAGCGCAGCATCGGCGTGTTGACGCTGCCCGGTGCGACCGCGTTTACCCGCACGCCGTATTCGGCGAAGTCGAGCGCCATCGACCGGGTCAGGCCGATCATCGCGTGCTTGCCGGTGGTGTAGGCGGCGACGCTGCGCTGGGTGGCGAAGGACTGCACCGACGCCATGTTGACGATCGTGCCGCGCGTCTTCTTGAGGTGCGGGATGGCCTGATGGCAGACGAGGTAGACGCTCTTCAGGTTGATGTCGATGACCTCGTCCCACTCGCTCTCGGTGGTCGTCTCCACCGTCCCGTAGCGCGCGATGCCGGCGTTGTTGGAGACGATGTTGATCTGCCCCCAGGCATCGATCACTTCGGCGATGCAGTCGGCGACCTGCGCGGCGACCGACACGTCGGTGGTGATCGCCCGCGCCTCGAAGCCGCGCCTGGTCAGAGCTTCGGCGACCTCCTTCGCGGGAACCTCGTCGCGGTCGACGATCGCGACCCTGGCGCCGCGCTCTGCCATGAGTTCGGCCACCGCCTGGCCGATGCCCATCGCGGCCCCGGTGACGATCGCCACCTTGCCGGAGAATTCACTGTCGCTCATGCGCCTCTCGTCTGATTCGCCGTCGGTTTCTCTTGGCAGTCTCTATTCGCCGGTCCCGATAATTCAAGAATTCCCCATGTGTCCAGGGACGCGGCCGGGACGGCCGTGTTCCGCGCGTGCCCGGTGTCCTCCCATTGCCCGTCCGATCCTGTCTCGATGCCGTCTTGTTGCCGTCCGTTACGCGCCCGCAGTCGCCCACGGATGTCTTGCCGGTCTCGGCACAGTTGACTCCCGGGATACGATCTGAAAGAAATTGAACATCGTTTCATTTTTGAATGATGTTCAATGAACCAGGAAAAAGTCCTCGTCGTGATAGGCGACGCCACCGAGACGGTGGACACCCTCTATCCCTATTTTCGCTTGCAGGAGGCGGACTTCGAGCCTGTCGTCGCCGGTCCGGAAGCGCGCCTTTTCCAGATGGTGCTGCACGAAATCCGCCCCGGCTGGACGATCACCCGCGAGTGGGAGGGCTACCAGCTCAAGGCCGACATCGCCTTCCGCGACATCGATCCCGCCGACTATGCGGGCATCTTCTTTTCCGGTGGTCGCGCCCCCGAATACATCCGCGACGATCCCGATCTCATTCGCGTCACCCAGCACTTTTTCGACAACGATCTTCCGATCGCAAGTGTCTGTCATGGCGTGGAAATTCCGGCCCGGGCCGACCGCGTCCGTGGCCGCCGCATGGCGTGCGTCCCGAAGTGCCGCTTCGATCTCGAAGTGTGCGGCGGCATCTTCGTCAACGAGCCTTGCGTGATCGACGGCAACCTTTTCTCCGGGCGCACCTTTCATGACCACGGTCACTATATCGGGCCGTGGATCCGCAGGCTCGAGGAAGACAGGCAGAAGCGGCGGGAGGCCTCCGGCCTCGCCGCCGAATAGCGCCGGATAACGGCCTGAAAACAGGGAGGAAATCGACCGATATGAAGAAGACCATGCTCGTTGCCGCATGCGCGCTCGCCGCTTCGATGGCGGTGGCCCACGCGGAGTGGAAGCCGGAGAAGCCGGTTACCGTCATCGTTCCCTATCCCGCCGGCGGCGTGACCGACCTCGTCGTGCGCGTCATCGCCAACGACCTCGAGCCGGTCCTCGGCCAGAAGGTCGTGGTGGTGAACCAGCCCGGCGCCAACGGTTCGGTCGGCACCAAGGCGGTGATGGATTCGCAGAAGGATGGCTATACGTGGCTCTCCGGCGGCGTCCGCGACATCGGCACATATGGCGTGATGGGCATGCTCGACACCGGCATAAAGGACTGGAATCCTTTCGTGATTGCGTCGATCGGCTCGATCCTTTCGGTCAATCCCGACACCGGCATCGACAGTGTCCAGGGCTTCGTCGACGCGGTGAAGGAACAGGGTGACTCCTTCCTCGTCGCCACCGCCGGCCCGAACTCTTCGGGTGGCACCGCGCTCGGTGCGATCGCCCAGGTCGCCGGCATCGATCCGAAGCAGCTCGTCTATGACGGCGGCAATCCGGCCATCCTCGCCACCGTCTCCGGCGAGGTCCAGGCAACCACCCAGCTCGCGCTGGAGCAGGCGGAAATGATCCGTGCCGGCCGGCTGAAGCCGCTGGCGGCGATCGGCCGGACCGCGATCACGCTCGGCGACCAGAAGATCCATCCGATTTCCGACGATTTCCCGGACCTGCCGCCAACCGAGAATTTCGTCGGCATGTATCTGCCCGCAGGGACGCCGCCGGAAGTGGTCGAGACCCTGAGCAAGGCTTGGGTCGACGTCGTCTCCAATTCCAAGGATCTGGCGACCCTGTGCGAGACCCGCGGTTGCGGCGTTGCGCCGATGGCGCCGGAAGCTGCGATGAAAGCGGCGGAGCCGTTGATCGCCGCCGCCGCCTGG
This sequence comes from Bauldia sp., assembly GCA_020442095.1. Next base: position 18,413 of record JAGRKY010000209.1, on the reverse strand, counting down.
GGTCTGTATGACCGTGGTGAAGCTGCCGAGTCGCCCGAGAAATTCGGGATCATGCGCCCGGCGGGCAACTGAACCACAGGCGACCAGGGACTGCCTTGCGGTCATGAACGAGTGGGACGGCAAAGCCCTGATACGGGCGGATCTCGCGACGGGAGTCGTGGTCACCGCTCTGGGCCTTGCCGTCGTCATTCTGTCGGCACGGATGCCGACCTTCGTGGAACGCAACGTCAATCCGCTGACCGCGCCGGGCATTGTTCCCGCCGTCGTCGGGGCCGTGCTGCTTCTTTGCGGCGCGATCCTCACCATCCGCTCGCTTCGGCGGGCCGGTGACGCAACCGGCGGCTTTTCCCGGGAGGGTGTGGGACGGATCGGCGGAACGCTCGTCCTGATGCTGATCGCGGTCGCCCTGGTCGGCCGTATCGACTTCCGCATCGTCTCGTCCGGATTCACGATCGCCTTCGCGGCGCTGTTTCTCGACTGGCGGGTCACCGGCGAACCGCTGATGCGCAGGCTGGCGGCCGTTGGCCTCGTCGTTCTGATCACCGGGCTCGCCATTCCGACGCTGTTCGAGAGCGTCTTCCTGGTCCGGCTTCCCTGAAGGTCCGCGGTCGTGCTTGACGCCCTTATCGGTCTCGCAACCTTCCAGACGCTCTTCAACGTCCTCTGGGCGACGCTCGGCGGAATGGTCATCGGCGCGCTGCCGGGACTGACCGCCACGATGGGGCTCGCCCTGATGACCTCGCTGACCTACGGGATGGGTGGCGATCAGGCAATTCTGGTTCTCATCTGCCTCTATGTCGGCACGATCTACGGCGGCAGCCGGAGCGCCATCCTGCTCAACATCCCCGGTACGCCGGCGAACGCGGCGACCGCCGTCGAGGGATTCCCGATGGCGGTGTCCGGCCGGGCGGCCCGGGCGCTGGGACTTGCGACGGTCGCGTCGCTGGCCGGAAGCCTGTTCGGCGCCCTTTGCCTTTACCTCATCGCGCCGATGCTGGCGGAGATCGCGCTGAGTTTCGGCTCCTTCGAGTATTTCCTGCTCGGGGTATTCGGCATCCTGATCGCCGGCACGATGACCTCGGTGGAAGATCCGCTGAAAGGCTGGATCGCGGGATTCTTCGGGCTGCTCGTCGCGATGATCGGCCAGGAGACAATGCACTCCTACGAGCGCTTCTCCTTCGGCAGCCTCGACCTTGCCGGCGGCATCGCCCTCATCCCCGCGATGGTCGGCGCCTTCGGCGTTTCGGAGCTTCTCGTGTCAATGGGGCGCGGAAAGGTTCGGTCTGCCTCGACGATGTCGGACCACGCGACTCTCTTGTCCTATGCGCGCGATCTCTGGAAGAGCCGGATCACGGTTGGCCGGTCGAGCGTGATCGGCACCGCGATCGGCATCATTCCGGGGGTCGGGGAAGATGTCGCGGCCTGGATCTCCTATGCCGCCGGGCGGCGCTACAGCCGCCGTGGCGAGGAATATGGCACCGGCTCGCCGGACGGGCTGATTGCCGCCGAGACGGCCAACAGCGCGGCGCTGCCCGGGGCGATCATTCCGGCGCTCACGCTCGCCGTGCCCGGGTCCGCGCCGGCAGCGGTCCTGCTCGCCGCGATGCTGATCCACAACGTCCGCCCGGGGCCGATGATCATGATCGAGAATCCGGGTTTCGTGTCCCAGGTCGTCTGGATCCTGGTCTTTGCCAGCATCGCGATGGCCGTCCTCGGCCTTCTCCTGACCCGCCCGCTGGTTGCCGTGCTCAAGATCCCGAAGGAGTATCTGACGCCGATCATCTTTTCGCTTTGCCTGATCGGGCCTTATGCTCTTTCGCAGCGGCTGTTCGATGTCTACGTGATGATGGCATTCGGTATCCTCGGTTTTCTCATGCGGATGATGCGCTATCCCATGGCGCCCCTGATCCTCGGCATTATCCTCGGCGGCATGATCGACCAGAACCTGCGGCGCGGGCTGGTGCTGTTCGAGCGCGATCCGACCGCCATCCTCCATCGCCCGATCGCCGTCATCCTCATCGTGCTCTGCCTCGCGACGATCATCGCTGCCGTGCCGGCCGCTCGCCGGATCGGCGCCCGGTTCTTCAGCGCGCGGCGCGCGCGTGACGTGACTTCCGGCTGAGGTCGACCGGTGTCGGTGCAGCTCCACAAGGCAATAGATATCCTCGAGCTGATCGAAGGGGCAGAGCGGCCGCTGCCTCTCGGCGCCATCGCCGAACGGGTCGGGATGGGCAAGCCCGCGGCCCATCGCCTGCTTCAGGTTCTCGTTGCCCGCGGCTATGTCGAGCAGGATCCCGAGACACAGAATTATCTGGCGACGCTGCGCATGGCGATCATCGGGTTCGGCCATCTCGCCGCGACCGGCATGCGCGAGGTGACACTGCCCGAACTTCATCGCTTGGCGACGGAATCCGGGGAGCTCGTCCGCCTGGCTGTCGTCGAGAATGAGGAATTGACCTGGATCGTCGAAGCGCAGGGAGCGCGGGCAGGACTGCGCTACGACGGCAACCTTGGCCGGCAGGCGGTTCTCCATGCGACGGCCGCCGGGAAGTCCTGGCTCGCGACGATGCCGGACGACGAGGCCGTGCGGCTGGTCCTGAAGAAAGGCTTCCCGGCTGAGGAAGAGGTCGGGCCAAACGCGGCGAAGTCGGTCGAGGAACTGGTCCGGTCGCTCCGCGAATGCCGGGATGCGGGCTATGCCACGGCGATCGAGGAAGCCGCGCTCGGCGTCAATGCCGTCGCGGTGCCGGTCTTCGATCCGCAACAGCCGAGGAGCGTGGTCGCATCGATCATCATCGTCGGGCCAAGCGCCCGGATGACGCCCGAGCGGATGAAGACGATGGTACCGCTGCTCCACGCCTCGGCCAAGCGGATCAGCAGCCTGTGGCCGATCCGCAGCCATGCGACGCCGCTGGCTTCGGCGGATGCCTGACGCGGTCTGCCCGGCGACGCGACCATGATCGTCAACGGTGGCGCGCTTCTGATCTGGAACGACATCGCGGCTGGCGACGAGGATGCATTCCGGCAGTGGCATGACCAGGAGCATATCCCCGAACGGCTGGGCGTCCCGGGCTTCCTCTACGGCAGGCGTCTGTTCCGATCCTCTGCCTGGCCGCGCTGGCTGACCTTCTACGAGGCGGAAAACGTGTCGGTATTTTCGAGCCCTGCTTATCTCGCGCGGCTGGATGCGCCGACGCCGGGAACGAAGGCGATCCTGCCGAGCTTCCGGGCAACGCAGCGCATGGCGGGCACGGTCGTGGCGGCGGCGGGCGACGGACGGCGGGGTGGGACAGTCGCGACGGCCCGCGTCTGGCCGCGAGAGGAGAGCCAGTCGGCAGCCGATCCCGGAGCACTGGAATCGACGCTCCAGGATATAGCGCTGCATGACGGAATCCTGTCGGCGGCGATCGTCGTATCCGATGCCGGCGGCACCATGCGGATGACGGCCGAGCGGAGCCTGCGAACACCGGATGAAACGCCGCCGGGGATCGTCATGCTTGTCGAGGCCGAGGACGCCGGTCCGTTGCCGGACCTGACGGCCGCGGCCGAAGCGCTGTTTCCTCATGCGGAACGGATTGCCGTCGACCAGTATGCGGTCGAATTCGCATTGGGCCGCGACGCCTGACTATGCCTCCTTCAGGGCCGCGAGGGCGCTCGCGACGATCGCTTCGGGCGTCAGCCCGACACGCTCGGCAAGCGTTGGGACTGCGGCGAGCTCGATGAAGGCGTCGGGAATGCCGACGCGATGGAGCGGCCGGGAGATGCCGGCGTCATAGAGCGCTTCGGCGACCTGCGTGCCGAGACCGCCGCGGGTGACGTGGTTCTCCGCCGTCACCACGGCGCGGACCGAGGCCGCGAATTGGGTGACCGTCTCCGTGTCGAAGGGCTTCACGGTCGGCACATGGAGCACGCCCGCGTCGACGCCTTCCGCCGTGAGCGCCGCCGCTGCGTCCAGCGCCCGCTCGGTCATGAAGCCGGTCGCGACGATGCCGACGTCGGTGCCTTGCTTGAGGACAAAGGCCTTGCCGATCTCGAACCGATAGGCGTCGGGATCGAGGACGCGGTTCACCTTGCCGCGCAGGAGCCGCATATAGACCGGCCCGTCAGAGGCGGCGATGGCATGGGTGATCTGGGTGATGTCGGTGGCGTCGCAGGGATCGATCACCACCAGGTTCGGCACCATTCGCATCAGCGCGAGATCCTCGATCGCCTGATGGGTGCCGCCATAGCCGGTGGTCAGTCCCGGCAGGCCGGCGATGATCTTTACGTTGACGTTGCTGTGGGCGCAGGCGATGGCGATGTAGTCATAGGCGCGCCGGGTCGCGAAGACGCCATAGGTCGTCGCGAAGGGAACATGACCCGTCCGGGCGAGGCCGGCCGCCACGGCGACGAGGTTCTGTTCCGCCATCCCGACATTGAAGAAGCGGTCCGGAAACGCGTCGCGGAACGGATGGATGTCGGTGTATTTGCCGAGATCGGCGGTCAGGCCGACGATGTCGCCGCGCGATCGCGCGACCTCGACGAGGGCGGCGCCGAAGGGGGCATCGACCGTCGCGCGCTCGGCGGCTTCCTCGTCGATCCCCATTGCCTTGGCATAGGTACGCTCGGCCATGATCAGTTTCCGTTCTCGAGTTCGACAAGCAGCGCGTCCCATTCATCCGGCTCGACGCGGACGAAATGCGCCTTCTCCCGGCGCTCCAGAGTCGGTACGCCTCGGCCGGGCAGTGTCCTCAACACGATCGCGTGCGGCTTGCCCTCGGGCTTGCGCGCGGCGGCGAGGGCGTCGACCACGGCTTCCATGTCATTGCCGTCGATCTCCCGGGTCTGCCAGCCGAAGGCGCGCCACTTGTCCGCGACCGGCTCCATGTCGAGGACGACCGCGCCATCGGCCTGGATGCCGTTGCAGTCGATCAGCGCAACGAGATTGTCGAGGCCGAAATGGCTGCCCGCCATCGCCGCCTCCCAGGTCGCGCCTTCCTGCAATTCGCCGTCGGAGAGTTCGCAGAAGATGCGCGACGGCGAGCCGTCGAGCCTGAGCCCAAGCGCCATGCCGACGCCCTGGCCGAGGCCGTGGCCGAGCGAACCGCCGATGATCTCGACGCCGGGGGTGGTGTCGAGCGTCGACATCTGCAGGCGGCTGTCGTCCGCCCCGTAGGAGGTCAGCTCGTCCAGCGGAAAGACGCCGGCCTCGGCGAGCACCGCCCAGAGTGCAATCGAATAGTGGCCGGTCGACAGCAGGAAGCGGTCGCGGGACGGGTCGTCGAGCTTCTGCGAGTCCCAGCTCATCTCGTGGAAATAGAGGGCCGAAAGGACGTCGGCGATCCCGAGACCCTGGCCGACATAGCCCTGGCCGGGACCGCGCGCCATGACCAGCATGTGCCGACGCATACGCTTGGCATGGGCCTTCAGGGCGGGAATGTCCGCCTGGAGGGGGGGATGGTTGGGTATCGGACTCATGTCTTCAATCCTTGTCGAGACCGCCGCTCATGTTGAGCCGTTCGGCGACCATGTAGTCGGGAGCATCCAGCGCCAGCCAGACCACGGCATTTGCGACTTCCGCAATCTCGGCCCGCCGCCCGACCGGTATCCGGGCCGTGCGTTCGGCGAGGAAGGTGTCGATGTCGCTGCGCCCTTCGAGCCGCGCCATCGTCGCCTCGGTCGAGCGCTGCATTTCCGTGTCCATCATCCCCGGTGCGACCGAATTGACCTGGACGCCGAAGGGGGCGAGCGCCACCGCGGCAGCGCGGGTGATCGAATCGACCGCTGCCTTGCTGGCCGAATAGGCGGCGTAGTTCGGGAGCGCCATGCGTGAGGCCGGCGAGGTGATGTTGACGATGCGGCCGCTGCCGGCAGCTTTCATCCTGCGGCCCGCCGCTGTCGTCAGCAGGGCCAGCGCCATGACGTTGATGCCGAACGTCCGCTGCCAGCTTGCATAGGTCGAATCGAGGAAGGACTCGATGACGCCATAGCCGGCGTTGTTGACCAGGATGTCGAAGCGGCCCCAGGTATCGGTCACCGCCTGCACGGTCTTTTCCGCAGCGCCTTCGACGGTCAGGTCGCCGGCAAGCGCAAGCGTCTGGCTCTCGCTGCCGGCAGCGGTTTCGGCGATGCCCTCGGCGTTGACGTCGGCGAGCCCGACTCGCACACCGCGAGCCAGCAACAGCCGCGCGATCTCGCGCCCCATGCCGCCGCCGGCTCCGGTGACCAGAGCCGTCCTGGTCTCCTGGCTTTCCTCCATTTCGATCCTCTTCTGGCTATTTGATCCCGGCGAGTTTCGCGGTTCCGGTGAAGTCGTCCCGCCACGTCGTGTCCCACAGGGACGGGAAGGCGAGCGGCTTGTAGGGATGGGCGGCGATCGCATCGAGGTCGATATCGAGGCCGAGGCCGGGCTCATCCGGCAGGCTGAAACGGCCGTGCTCCAGCGGGTTCCAGCCGCCGACGAGGCTGTCCCGCCAGTCGACGTCGAATTCGGCGAAGCTTTCCAGCATCAGCATGTTGGGCGTCGACCAGGCGACATGGAGGGCCGCGGCGAGCGCGACCGGGCCGATCGAGCAATGCGGGGAGATCGCCATGTCCTGGGTCGCGGCCAGCGCCGCGATCTTCTTGGCGATCGCGATGCCGCCGCAATGGGCGACGTCCATCTGCACGATATCGGCGGCGCGCAAGCTGACCAGCCGGGCGAAATCGACCATCGTGTAGAGGCGCTCGCCGGAGGATATCGGCAGGGCGGTGCGATCCTTCACCTCCCGGAGGAGCTCGACATTCTCGGGCGCCACCGGCTCCTCGCACCAGTGGATGTTGAAGCCGTCGAGCTTGTCGATGAAGCGCACGGCATCGCCGGCGCCAAGCCGGCCGTGGATTTCGATCATCAGGCCGATCTCCGGGCCGACCGCCTCCGCGACCGCCGCGACGATCGCATGGGCGAGGGCTTCCTGTTCGCGGTCGAGGATCTTCCATGCGGTCGTGAAAGGATCGAATTTCAGCGCCTGGTAGCCGAGCCCGACGACCTCGCGCGCCCTGGCGGCGAAATCCACCGGCGTTTCGCAGCCGCCATACCAGCCGTTGGCATAGGCGAAGAGTTCCCGCTTGGCGCGGCCGCCGATCAGCCGGTAGACAGGTTGTCCGGTCGCCTTGCCGATGATGTCCCACATCGCGATCTCGGCGCTGGAGATCGCCGTCATCACCGTCGAGCCACCCTGATACTGGTCGCGGATCATGTCGCCGACGACCGCCTCGATGTCGAACGGATCCTTGCCGATGATCCGCGAGGCCACCCATTCGTTGAGGAGCACCTCGACCGCGCGCTCCTGCCATTCGAGCGTCGCCTCGCCGACTCCGGTCAGCCCGGTATCGGTCGTCAGCCGGACGAAGAGGTAGTTGCGCTGCCCTGCATTGGCGAGAAAGGTCTCGAGTTTTGTGATCTTCACGGCACGAGCCCCTCCGCGGCCATATCGATTTCCCGTTTCTCGGCGAGAGACAGGCGGATCGCTTCTATTACACCCACAGCGGCCGCTCCGTCGGCGCCGCTGGTTCCCAATGGCGCCAGCCCGCGCACCGCGTCGAGGACGTTTTCGAGCAGTCCCGAATAGCCGCCGAAGCTCTCGTCGAACATCAAGGTGTTGGGGACCGTCGGCCGCCAGCTTTTCGCCGGGCCGGTTTCCTCGTCATGGAGGGTGGTCTCGATCTGATCGTCGACGACGATGAAGGCGTTCCGCCCGAAGATCTCGACGCGCTCCCATGGCTTGAAGCTGAGGCCGGCGGTGCTGGTCATGATCGTGCCGATGGCGCCGGATTCGAAGGCGAAGGAGACGACGGCGCTCTCAAGCCGTCCGTCGGCGGTGTCAATCCCGCGGGCGTGGATGCGGCCGACCGGGCCCATGAACCACAGCATCAGGTCGATGAGATGGACGGTCCCGCCTTCGAGGATGTCGACATAGCCGTAGCCGAGCGTGAACTTCCCGGTGAAGACGGTCGGCGCGGTGTGGAGCGCGCCGCGTTCGACGAGCGCCCTGGCCATGGCATAGGGCGGCGAGAAGCGCTTGTTGGCGACCGCGGCGAGAGCGACGTTCCGCTCCGCCGCGAGGCGGACGAGGTCGGTGGCCTCGGCGAAGGTGCGGGTGAGGGGCTTCTCGACGAGGCAGGCAATGCCCGCGTCGATCGCCTCCCGCGCGAGGGGCCCGTGCGCGGCGTCTGAGGCCAGGATCAGGATCAGGTCCGGTGCCCCATCGGCGATCAGCCGGACAAGGTCCGGATAAGCCGTCGTGCCGCCGAGCGCGGCCATCTTGTCGGCATTTTCCCGATTGGCGTCGGTGACGCCGACGATGTCGACAGGCTCGCCGATCGTCTGCAGCCGCCGGATCGCCGGAAGCCATTTGGCCTGGGCGACGCCGCCGCATCCGGCGATGCCGATTCTCAGTCGCCGCTTCGCCGCGCGGTCCGCCTTGACGCCGACGTCGTAGACGTCGCCGCGCTGGAACGCCGCGTCGGGCGCGGTATGGCCGAAGTCGATCGCGGGCCAGTCGGTCATTGGGCGACAGGCCTCGAGAAATAGCCCTGCGCAAGGGCGCGGAGCGTCAGCGCCATGAGGATCGCCGATCCCTTGATCAGGAAGAACTGGGCATCGCCCATCTGCAGGCCGGAGAGGCCGTTGTTGAGAATGGCGAGGAACAGGACGCCGACCAGCGTGTCGCGCAGCCGTCCGGTGCCGCCGCGGAACGAAGCGCCGCCGATGATAACGGCGACGATGGCGTCGAGCTCGAGTCCGAAGCCGGCGGTCGGCGCCGCGGCGCCGAGGCGGCCGAGCATGACGATCATGCCGGTGGCGGTGAACAACGACATGATGAGAAGGATCACGACCCGCAGACGCCGCTCGTCGACGCCGGCCTGCCTGAGCATGCGTGGATCGCCGCCGATCGCGTAGATGTGGATGCCGACCGGCAGCCGGCGCAGGATCACCCATCCGGCGAGGAAGGCCGCGGCGGCCATGAAGATCGCAGGCGTGAGGCCCGCGACGACCGGCGTGTTCATCACCGTCACGAAGCCCATGTCGAAGCCGATGGTCGTCGCGTTGGTGAGAGAAACGGCGAGCCCCCGTGCCCAGATCCAGGCGGCGAGCGTGACGATCAGGGGATCGAGGCCGAGCCCGCCGACAATCGCCCCATTGAGACCATAGACGGCCATGCAGGCAATGATGCCGGCAGCGAGTGCCAACGGCACCGGCGCACCGGCCTGGCCGGCGAGCGCGGCGACGACGGCGCCAAGCGCGATGACCGAGCCGGGGGAGATATCGACCGCCCGCGAGACGATGCCGATCATCGCGCCGACCGCGACGATGGCGAGCGCCGCGTTCTGTTCGACCAGCGCGATGACGTTGGCGACGGTCGCGAAGCGCGGATTGACGAAGACGAAGACGAGCGCGAGCAGCATCGTTGCCGCGGCCATCGCTCCACGCGCCAGCCGCGCGCCGGTCGGTGTCATTGTCGCGTATTCGTCGCGGAAGGCTTCGCTCGCCGATACGTCGCCCTGGCTGTCACGCTGGATCAGCTTGCCGGCGACCATGGCGGCGAGCAGCAGCAGCCCCGTCACCGTCGTCTGCCAGGTGCCCGGCACGCCGCGGATCGTCATGTAGTTGAAGATCATCATCAGGATCAGCGTGCCGATGACGGCATGCGCGACCGTGATCCGGCCGGCGGAGAGGCCGCCGGCGCCGAGCGCCACAACCGCGATGGCGAAGAACTCCAGCCCCTGGCCGATCGACGGGCTGATCAGACCGGTCCGCGCCGCGACCAGCACGCCGGCGAAGCCGGCAAGTCCGCCGCAGCCGACATAGGCGAGGCTCCTCAGCCGGGGAACGCCGAGCCCGGCGAGCCGCGCCGCCACCGGCGCGTCGCCGACCGCATGCATCGCGCGGCCGAGGATCGTCAGGCGAAGGACAAACCACACCACCAGCGCGGCGAGGATCGCGACGATCGCATCGAGCGGAACCCCGAGGATCGTCTGGCGGGCGAGATCGCTGAAGATCGGTCCCTTGATCTCGACCCAGGAATTGTATTCGCCGAGCGCCACGAGGCTGAGCCCGCGCACCGCGATCATCGTGCCGAGGGTGACGATCACCGGGCTGATCTTCAGCCCTTCGATCATCGCCGCATTGAGTGCGCCGACGAGCAGGCCGATGCCAACGCCCATCCCGACGGCGACGATCGGCGGGAAGCCCTCGGTCAGGCCGATCCCGGCAAGCGTCGCGGAGGCGAGGACGACCGAGCCGACCGAAAGATCGATGCCGCCGACCAGCACGACGAGCGACATGGCGAGGCCGAGGACGAGCACGGAGGCCGACTGCCGCAGGATATTGGCGGCGTTGCCCGGCGTGCCGAAGACCGGCGAGGTCGCGACGAAGGCGATGCAGAGCAGGATCGCGGCCGCCAGCATCGCGTGCCGCGAAAGGAAATCGAAGACGGCATTGCCGCGTTGTCCCGCCGCCGGGCTGATCGCCTCGGCCATCATGCCGCCTCCGTTCCCTGGACGAGGAGGTTGAGGTGTTCCTCGTCGATGGCTTGCGGAGCCGTCTCGGCGTGGATCCGTCCGTCATTGACGACCAGGATCCGGTCGGCGATGGCGAGCACCTCGGGCAGGTCGGACGAGACCACGAGGATCGCCTTGCCGTCACGGGCAAGCGCGTCGAGGCGGCGATAGATGTCGGCGCGGGCTCCGACATCGACGCCCCGCGTCGGTTCGACAAGAACGAAGATGTCCGCGTCGGCGAGGTGCCAGCGGCCGATCAGCGCCTTCTGCTGGTTGCCGCCGGAGAGTGTCCGCATCGGCACGTCCTGACTGGCAGCGACGACGCCGAAGGTCTCGATGGTGGATGCGATCGCCTGTCGCTCGGCGTCCCGTTTCACTGTGCCGAGCGGGCCGCGCCGCTGGTCGAGCGAGGCGACGGCGATATTCTCGCCGAGCGTCCGGTTCGGCAGGATGCCCTCCTGCTTCCGCTCATCGGTCAGCAGGCAGATGCCGGCGGCGACCGCCTCGCGCGGCGAGCGGGGAGAGATGGTCTTTCCCGCGACGGCGATGCGGCCGGCCGTCGGGATCAGGTCGGCGCCGATCATGCGGGCGATCTCGTTCTGCCCCGCGCCGAGGAGCCCGGTCAGGGAGACGATCTCGCCGCGGCGAAGGGTGAGGTCGACGCCGCGGACGCGTGCGCCCCAGGCGAGGCCGGAGACCGAGAGGAGCGGCTCACCCGCGGTCCGATCCGTGCCTTCATAGATTTCGGACCTGGCGCCGATCATCGTGTCGGTCAGCCGGCGCTCCGACCAGCCGTCGAGGCTGGTGGTGACGACAAGGCGACCGTTCCGCAGCACGGTCGCGGTATCGCAAAGCGACAGCACTTCCGCGAAGCGATGGGAGACGTAGATGATCGCGACGCCCTGCGCCTTGAGCCTGTCGATGGCGGCGAAGAGCTGGTCGCATTCCTTCTGGCCGAGGGGAGCGGTCGGTTCGTCGAGGATGAGAATCTTCGGATCGGTGGCGAGCGCCTTGGCGATCTCGACCATCTGGCGCTCGGCGAGCGAGAGATTGGAGATCAGCGTATCGGGCGCGATCGAAAGGCCGAGCTTCGCCAGGACGTCGGTGGCGCGGCTCCGCATCGCGGCGATGTCGAGCAGCCCGCCACGGCGCGGCTCGCGGCCCAGCGCCAGGTTCTGCGCGACGGTGAGATTGGGAAGGAGGCTGAGCTCCTGATAGACGGTCGCGATGCCGAGCGACTGCGCGTAGCCGGTGCTGCGGATGATTTGCGTCTTGCCGTCGATGGCGATTGTGCCCTCGTCGGCCGGGAACATCCCGGAGAGGATGTTGATAAGCGTCGACTTGCCCGCGCCGTTCTGGCCGACCAGGCCATGGACGCTGCCGACGGCGACCTCCAGCGACACGTCATCGAGCGCGACGACGCCGGGGAAGCGCTTGCCGAGGCCGCGGATCGCCAGGACCGGCGACTCCGCCGGGGGGGATGGCGGTGGAGTGGACATGGTGACTGTGACGCCCGTCTACGGGGAGGGCGTCTGCGCTGAACCGGCCCGCGCAGACGCCCGGCTTCGTATCAGTAGGTCGCCACGATATCAGCCAGCGGCTTCTCGAAGGGGAAGTTCTGGATGTCGTCCACCTGATCCTTGGCGAGCTTGAGCGCGGCATCGACATTGTCGCCGGTCACCAGCACGCCCTTGATCAGGACCTCGTCGGTATCCGCCTTGCCGGTCGCGACGAGGAAGGGGAAATAGGCCTTCCAGAAGCCCGAATATTGCGGCGCCAGCAACACGGTGCTCTTCATCACGCCGTCCTTCACCGCGTTGAGGCCGGGCTCGGTGCCGTCGACGGAAACCAGCATCACCTGGTCCTGCTTGCCCGCGCGCTCGATGACGCCGGCCGCCGGGACGGTCAGGCTGTCGCTGTTGCCGTAGATGAGGTCGAGGTCGGGATAGGCGGTCATCCAGTTCTCGGTGATCGACACCGCCTTGGTCGGATCCCAGCTCGTCGGCTCCTGGGCGACAACCTCGACGCCGGGATACTGCTCCATCACATCGGTGAAGCCGCCGGAGCGATCCGTGTTGAGGCCCTGGCCGAGCAGGCCCTGGAGATTGGCGACCTGGCCCTTCACCTCGCCGTCATAGCGGCCCTTGAGCAGCTCGACCGCATACTCGCCGACGATCTTGCCGGTATAGCGCTCGTCGAAACCGAGCGTCGCGGCGCAGCCCTCGATCTTCGAGTGGAGGCAGATCACCGGGATGTTCGCGGCGGCCGCCTTGGCCATGGCCGGGCCGAAGGCGCCGGAATCGATGAAGTTGATCGAAATTGCGTCGACGCCCTCGTTGATGAGGTTCTCCATCGCCTGGATCTGTTTGGTGACATCGCCTTCGCCACTGGTCACCACCAGATCGAAGCCGGCGCGACGGGCGGCCTCCTTCGCCCCGTCGACCTCGCCGAGGTGGAAGGGGTTGGAGAGGTCGATCTGGATCAGCCCGATGGTCGGCTTGTCCGCGGCCAAAGCCGAGGTGGTGGAAAGCGCGGCCACGGTCGCGGCCACGGCGAGAATCGTCTTCATTCTGGTTCCTCCCTATGCACGCGGCAGAGCCTGCGGCGTCGATCCCAATGGCGGAATCGAGTACATGTTACCGGTAACTTATGAGAAAAGTCAACGGATATGGAATCTGACGGTACTTTCAGTCAGTTCCCGGTCTTTTGTGTGCTTTCGCGGCGGATGATGCTGAAGCCGAGATCGCGGCGGTTGTCGGGAGAGGATTTGCCGGCCAGCCGATCGAGGATCATCTGGCCGGCGGTGCGACCCATTTCGAGCGCCGGGACGTGGACCGTGGTCAGAGTCGGGGACACGACCCGGCCGACCTCGAGGTCGTGGAATCCGGCGATGCCGATCTCGCCGGGCACGTCGATGCCAAGTTCGCGGCAGGCCAGAATCGCGCCGACGGCGAAGACGTCGCTGGTGAAGAAGACCGCGTCGACGTCCGGCGTCTCCTCGCGCAGCACATGGATCGCCGCCGCGCCGGATTCGGGACGGATCGCCGCCTCGTCATGCACGACATGGATCGGGAGCGCCGCCAGGCCCGCGTCCTTCATCGCTCCGAGATAGCCTTCGGCACGATGCCGGGCGCGCTCGTTATTCTCGCTAGGGCCGTTGACGAAGGCGATCCGGCGGTAGCCTGCGGCAACCAGCGCGCCGGTCATCGTATAGGCCGCCTCGCGGTTGGAATAGCCGACCGCCATGTCGACCGGCTCCTCACCCGTCTCCCACGTCTCGACGACCGGGATCCGGAAAGCACGGAGGAGGTCGCGTGCGTCGGCGGTGTGGGTGAGGCCGGTCAGCATCAGCGCGTCCGGCCGCCATTCGAGGATCGAGCGGAGCTGTCCTTCCTCGACGTCGGTACGATAGGAGCTCGACGAAACGATGAGGTCGAGGCCACCCTTGGACAGGACGTCCGAGAGCCCTTCGAGGGTGTCGGCGAAGAGCGAGTGGCGCAGCGTCGGCACGATCGCCGCGACCATGCCGCTGACCCCGGCCGTCAGGCTTCCCGCCAACCGGTTCGGCACGTAGCCGAGGGTCACCATCGCCGCGGTGACGCGCTCGCGCGTTGCCGGATTGACCTTCTCGGGATGCCGCAGCACGCGCGAGACCGTCATCTTGGTCACGCCCGAAAGTTCCGCGACCTCGGCCATTGTCGCGCCGAAGCCCGGCTTGCCGCCGCCACCGTGAATCGTCACCACCAATTCCCCTTGGCCATGCCCTAGCAATAGACCGTCGCAAGCCGTTGCGTCCAGCAATCCGCGACCACTATGATACCGGTAACTTCCGGAGGAACCCCCCATGGACTATTTCGCTGCCTCCCTCGCCGAGGGCGAGCTTCGGCGCCGGGTCGGCCATATGTCCCAGGTCGCCGGCGTGCGCCTGCTGACCTCCGACAACGGGCCGTCGCGTGGCGTCAGGCTGCTCGAATTCCGCACCGGCACCGGCTTCGTCTTCGAGGTCGCGGTCGATCGCGGCTTCGACGTCGGGCGGTGCGAATACCGTGGCGCTTCGGTTGCCTGGATTCCGCCGACCATGCTGCCGGCGCCGTGGTTCTTCGAGGACCAGGCCGGCTTCGGATGGCTGCGGACCGGGCTCGGCGGGCTCAACAACACCTGCGGTCTCGTCCATATCGGCAATCCCGAGGAGACGCAGGTCCCGCACTACAATTTCCCGGCCCGTCCGACGGATCGATATGGGGTCCATGATCGCGCGGCGCTGATCCCGGCGGAGCTCGTGAGTTTCGGCGAGCGCTGGGAGGATGGCCGCTACGTGCTCGAGGCGGTCGGCAGGGTTACCCAGGCGCAGGCCTACGGCGAGAACCTAGTCCTCACCCGCACCTATCGCGCCGAGATGGGATCGTCGCATTTCACCATGACCGACGTCGTGGAGAATTGCGGCTACCTGCCGGCCGAGCACATGCTCCTCTACCACATCAACATCGGCTATCCGTTCGTCGACGATGGCTCGGAGTTCATCGCGCCGGTGGCGCGCCCGCCGAAGCTTCTGTTCGGCACTGCCGATGTCGAGGATCGCACGAGCTGGTCACGGTTCATCGCGCCACAGAAGGACTGGGTGCAGCAGACCTTCGAGCACGACATGGTTCCGGCGGAAGGCGCGGTCGAGGTCGCGATCTTCAATCCGAAGCTCTTTGACGGCACCGGTGTCAGCGTTACCTACGACCACGCGGCGATGCCCAACTACATCGAATGGCGGATGATGGGTGAGGGGCAATATGCGGTCGGGATCGAGCCCTGCACCAACGGCTTCGGGCGCGATCAGGTCAAGGCCGATGGCAAGCTTATCACGCTCCAGCCGGGCGATCGCAGGCGCTACAGCACGCGGATCGGGATCATCGACGCCGACCACGCCGGCCGCCTCCGCGACCGCGCCGGGGGCGGATGATCCGGCACGGCCCACTTGTCTCTGCGGTTCGCGCTCCATAAGAATTCCACGCCTTCTGCGAGCCGTTTCGCGGCTGGATAGGGGGTGGCTGCGTGCCTCTGTGCCGTTGCCCGAAAAGCAAACGACAAGCGGAGGCGAAGCATGGAAGCGCGACTCGACGGCAAGGTGGTCCTGATCACGGGCGCGACGCAGGGAGTCGGCGAAGCCATTGCCGATCTCGCAGCGCAGAGTGGCGCTGCGGGCCTCATGCTCACCGGCCTCGAGGTCGACCAGGGCGAGGGTGTTACCCGGCGTCTCGGAGCAGCAGGCGTCGAGACGGAATTTCTTGCCGCCGATCTCATGGACGCTGAGGCGCCGGAACGGCTGGTATCGGCATGCCTGTCCCGCTTTGGCCGCATCGACGGCCTGGTCAACGTAGCGGCGCTGACCGATCGAGCGTCGCTGCTGGATGCCGATATCGACATGTGGAACAAGCAATTCGCCGTCAATGCCCGCGCTCCTTTCTTCCTGATGCAGCATGCGGTCAAGGCGATGCGCGCGCGCGGTGAAGGCGGGGCGATCGTCAATATCCTGTCGATGAATGCCCATGGCGGCGCCCCGGACCTCGCGGTCTACTCGGCGACCAAGGCAGCCCTCGCGGTGATCACCAAGAACGCGGCCGACGCCCATCGCTGGGACCGGATTCGTGTCAACGGCATCAATGTCGGCTGGGCGCTCACGCCGAGAGAGAATTTTCTCCAGGCCGAGACCCTCGGCCTTGGCACGGGCTGGGTCGAGGAAGCCGAGAAGACGATGCCCTTCGGCCGGCTCCTGGTCCCGGCGGATATCGCCAACCTCGCGGTGTTCCTGCTCAGCGACGCCGGAGGCCCGATGACCGGTGCCCTGGTCGACCAGGAACAGTGGGTGGTTGGCGCCAACCGGGGAGTCGCATGACGCAATAGGCATCGACCGGCGGCGATGGTAAGGAACCGTAATCGCTGCTCAACGGCGCAAAAGAAAATCGATGGAGGAAACGGATGAAGAAGCTCCTGAACGATCCCTATGCCTATGCGTCCGAGACGCTCGAGGGGCTTTGCCGGGCACATCCGCAATATTATCGCTTCAGCGAGGAAAGCCGGCAGGTGGTGGTCAGGCCGGACAGCTCGGTCAGCGGCAAGGTTGGCATCGTCACCGGCGGCGGCTCGGGACATCTGCCGGTCTTCGTCGGCTATGTCGGCCAGGGCCTGCTCAACGCCTGCGCGGTCGGCGACGTCTTCGCGTCGCCCTCCGCCGATGACATGGCGATCGCGATGCGGGCCGCCGATGGCGGTGCCGGCGTCCTCCGCCTCTACGGCAACTACGGCGGCGACGTCATGAATTTCGACATGGCCGGCGAGCTGGTCGAACTCGACGGCATTGCCAGCACCACGGTGCTCGTCGCCGATGACGTCGCCAGCGCCTCGAAGGAGGAGCGCAAGAAACGCCGTGGCGTTGCCGGCATGGTCTATTGCTTCAAGATGGCCGGCGCTGCGGCGGCCGAAGGCAGCGACCTCGCCGGGGTCACCAGGATCGCCCAGAAGGCCGCCGAGGCCTGTCATTCGATGGGGATCGCCCTCGGGCCATGCATCGTCCCCCAGGCCGGCAAGCCGACCTTCACGATCGGCGAGGACGAGATGGAAATCGGCATGGGCATCCATGGCGAGCCCGGGGTCAGCGTCGGCAAGCTGGAAAGCGCCAACTCGGTCGCCGATACCCTCGTCGACAGGATCGTCGCCGACGGCGACTTCTCCGGCGAGGTCTCGGTGCTGGTCAACAGCCTCGGCGCGACGCCACTTGAGGAACTCTACATCCTCTACGCGCGCATCGCCGACCGCCTCGAGGGGATGGGGCTGACGATCGTCATGCCGCTGGTCGGCCGATACGCAACCTCGATGGAAATGAGCGGCGCATCGGTGACGATCGTCCAGCTCGATGACGAATTGAAGCGCCTTCTCGCCGCGCCGGCCGAGTGCGCCTTCTGGAGGGTCTGACCGTGGGGCTCACCGTCGACAGCCTCCGCTTCGCGATCGACCGCATTTCGAAGACCCTCGAGACCGAGTCAGCCGGGCTCACCGAGCTTGACGGCAAGCTCGGCGACGGCGATCTCGGCATCACCCTCGACAAGGCATTCCGCGCGCTGTCTGCCTTGTCGCCGGAGCTTCCCGATACGCTCGGACAGGCATTCGGCAAGTGTGCCGGAGCGGTGAACAAGGCATCGAGCTCGAGCTACGGGACCCTGATGGCGACGGCCCTGCTTGCCAGCGGCAAGTTCGTCGGCCTGCAGACGGAAATGCCTTGGGACAAGACGTCGGAGCTCAGCGCCGCGGTGCTGGCGGCGCTGCAATCGCGGGGCGGCGCGTCGCTCGGCGACAAGACGGTGCTCGATTCCGTCAACGCCATCGTCGAGGCGACGGCCGGCGAGACCGATCCGCAGGCGATGCTCGCCGCAGCGCGCGTGCGGGTGGCTGCTGTACTCGACGAATTCCGCGACAAGCCGAACAAGGTCGGCCGCGCCCGGATATTCGCCGACCGCAGCGTCGGTCTTGACGATCCCGGCATGGCGGCCTTCTCGGTGATGCTGGAAGCACTTGCCGATCATTCCGGATAACGCGTGACGGGGCGGGCCGGAGCCTGCCCGCCGAACAGGAGATTGATTTCGTGTCAGACCGCATTTCCCGTGTCGATTTGATCCGCTTCGCCTTCGATACCGAAGGGCTGGGGCTGCCCGAGGCCGGCACCGCCGGCGTCGGCAATGTCATTGCCAAGAAGGGAAGCCGCATATCGAGCCAGCGCTGGGCGGTTCGCATCAAGACGGCGGACGGCGCCGAGGGCGGATACGTCACCCACTGGATCGGCACGCCGGCATCCTTCGCCCAGGCAGCGATGCTGGCACCGCGGCTCATCGGCTGCGATCCCGACCAGCGCG
>JAGRKY010000208.1:2437-2642 GCA_020442095.1 Bauldia sp. | reverse complement strand
GTCATCGTCATCCCCGAGACGCAGAGCCAGGAAAAGAAGGACATGCTGCGGCTCGCTGGCGCGACGTTGATCGAGGTTCCGGCGAAACCGTTCCGCGACCCGGACAACTACCAGAAGGTCGCGCGGCGTCTCGCGGATTCCCTCCGCGAGACGGAACCCAACGGCGTTCTCTTCGCCGATCAGTGGAACAACCTCGACAACCGCA
>JAGRKY010000208.1:0-2379 GCA_020442095.1 Bauldia sp. | reverse complement strand
ATCTGCTCGGTCGGCACAGGCGGCACGCTCGCCGGCACCTCGACCTACCTGAAGAGCAGGAAGCCCGGGATCACGATCGGATGCGCCGACCCGCAAGGCGCCGCCATGTACAGCCTTTTCTCGACCGGCGAGGCCAAGGCGAGCCCGGGCAACTCCATCACCGAGGGCATCGGCCTCGGCCGATCGACCCCGATCGTCGGCGACATCACGGTCGAGAAGCCCTACATCGTCCCCGATACCGAGGCCCTGCCGGTGATCTTCGACCTCGTCCAGCATGAGGGCCTGGTGCTCGGCGGCTCGTCCGGGATCAATGTCGCCGGTGCCGTTCGCCTGGCGAAGGACCTCGGGCCCGGCCATACGATCGTCACCATCCTCTGCGACCTCGGCACACGCTACCAGTCGAAACTCTTCAATCCGGATTTCCTTCGCGCCAGGGATCTTCCCGTCCCGGCCTGGCTCGAAGACCGGCCCGATATCGCGGTTCCCTTCGAGGCCGCCTGACCGCGTCGCCGTTCCACCTACCCAAGCGGGGTTCCGGAGGGCTAAGATCGCGCCCGAGAAGGGAGCCTCGTCGTGTCGACCACACTTCTATTCCGTGAAGATGCCTACCTGCCCGAGACCGATGCCACGGTGCTCGACGTGACGGACCGACGCGGGATCATCCTCGACCGCACCGTCTTCTTCGCGACCGGCGGGGGCCAGCCCGGCGATACCGGTATCCTCAAGCGCGCCGGCGGACCCGGGATCGCGATAGCGGCGACCGTCTACGGCGACGACAAGAGCGAGGTCGTTCACGTTCCGGGCGAGGCCGAGCCGCTCCCCGAACCGGGCGAGGCGCTGACGGCGTCCCTCGACTGGGCGCGCCGTCACCGCCACATGCGCATCCATACCGCCCTTCACCTCCTGTCCGTCGTCCTCCCCTACCCGGTGACCGGCGGCCAGATCGGCGCCGAGGAAGGCCGCCTCGACTTCGACATCGACGGCAACGTCCCGCCGAAGGAAGAGATCGAGGAGAAGCTGAACGCGCTTGTCGCCGCCGGCTATCCGGTCAGCGACGAATGGATCACCGATGAGGAACTGCTCGCCAATCCCGACATGGTGAAGACCATGAAGGTCAAGCCGCCGATCGGCACCGGCAAGGTCCGCCTCGTCCGCATCGGTGACATCGACCTCCAACCCTGCGGCGGCACTCACGTAAGGTCGACGGCCGAGATCGGCCCGCTCGCCGTCGGCAAGATCCAGAGCAAGGGGCGCCAGAACCGCCGCGTCCGCATCCACTTCGCCGATCCGTCATGAGCGACCGTTCCCGCTGGTTCGTTCCCACCGAATGGCTGGCCGGGAGGCTGGACGATCCGGATATCGTCGTGATCGACGGGAGCTGGCACCTCCCCGGACAGGGTCGTGACGCGCGTGCCGAATACGACAAGGCGCATATCCCCGGTGCGATCTTCTTCGACATCGACGCCGTCGCCGATACCGGGAATCCCCTGCCCCATATGCTGCCGACGCCGGAGGCTTTCGCCGCCGCGGCGGGCGCGCTCGGCATCGACGAGCGCCAGCGGATCGTCGTCTATGACTCGGTCGGCCTGTCGTCGGCGCCGCGCGTATGGTGGACCTTCAGGACAATGGGCGCCACCGACGTCGTCCTGCTCGACGGCGGCCTGCCGGAATGGCTGGCCGAGGGGCGTCCGGTGACCGGCGCGCCGGCCAGCCGCAAACCGCGCGTCTTCAGGCCGCGGTTCGACGCCACGGCGGTCTTCGACCTCGCCGGCGTGCGTGACGGGGTTGCGGATGGCGCCATCCAGCTCGTCGATGCCCGGCCTCGGCCGCGTTTCCTCGGCGAGGCACCGGAACCCCGGTCATGGGTGAAAGCGGGACGGATCCCCGGCAGCCTCAGCGTCCCCTCCTCCGACGTGATCGCCGACGGAACGATGGCTACGCCGGAGGCAATCGCCGCCGCCTTCGCCAAGGGAGGCGTCGACCTGTCGAGGCCGGTCGTCACGAGCTGCGGCTCGGGGGTCAATGCCGCGATCCTCACCCTGGCGCTCGAGATGATCGGCGTCGAAAAAAGCGGGCTCTACGACGGTTCCTGGACCGAATGGGGTGGCCGCGACGACACGCCGGTCGCGGTCGGAGACGACAATGGCGACTGACGCGCGGCCGCGGGACCGGGAGGTCAGGTGACGCTGTCGATCGCGTCCCCGGTCATCGCGAGCGCCGGCCGCGTCGGCGCTCCGCCTAATGCAGGATCTGGCTGAGAAACAGCTTGGTCCGCTCGTGCTGCGGATTGTTGAAGAATTCTTCCGGATCATTCTGTTCGACGATCTGGCCGGCGTCCATGAAGATGACGCGATTGGCGACCTGGCGGGCAAAGCCCAT
>JAGRKY010000207.1 GCA_020442095.1 Bauldia sp. | reverse complement strand
AGCCGATCGTCAGGTAGATCCGCGTCGCGATCTCCGTCACGACGAAGCCGAGGTTGAACTTGGAATCGAAGATGTAGAGGACGAAGTGGAGCAGGATATAGGCGAGCGCCGAGAGGCCGATGATCCGCCTGACCTGGATCAGCTTCGACCAGTCGAACAGCCGCCGTGCCGGGGTCACCGCCAGCGTCACCAGCAGCAGGTAGATCGTCCAGTCGCCGACGAAGTGGATCGCCTCGATATAGGGGCGGGGGCCGAGCGCGGTCGGCTCGGCCGGGCTTCCGGTCAGCGAGCGGTAGAGCAGCCACAGCGCCGGCAGCGTGACGAGCACCAGCACCGCCGCCTTGAATGGCGCGAACCGGCCGGCCCTGTCGTTCCAGGGGAGCTTCTGCGCGATCGTCTTGGTCTGGGCCACGTCTCTTTCTCCTCGCCCGCAATATCGGCGGCCGATCGGGACCGCGCAATCCAGATACGCCGTTTGGGGCCTCACAGTCATGTCACGTGTTCGTCAGGATTTCTCGCGCCGCGTGCGGCGTCCCCGTTACCGAAGGCGTGATCGGGGAGGTGATTGCGCGGGCGAATTGGGCTAAGCCGGTGGCCGAAATCGGGGAGGGAGGAGCCTTTATGGCCTGGTGGGCGGCGCGCGTCATTCTGTGGCTGATTGCGATCTGTTACGGCATCTTCGCCTTCAGCCACGCGCTGAACATCCTCGGCATGGGCGGGTTCGACTGGGCCAATGCCCCGCTCTCCTGGCAGCTCATCGACGTCCTCTATCTCGCCGCCGATCTCGCCGTCGTCTATGGCTTCGTGCTTCTCAGGCCGGTCGGCTTCGTCGTCTTCTTCATCGCCGTGGTCAGCCAGCTCGCGCTCTACTGGGCAGTGTCGCCGGCCGATGCCGGCAGCGCCTCGGGCGGCTCGCTCTTCCTCGCCTATTTCGTCCCGTTTCACCTCGCGACGATCGTGCTGGTGCTGGTCGCGCTTCTCCTTCTCAGCCTGCGGCGCGCGCCGCAGGCGTCCTAGCGGGGCCGACATCGCCGGTGTTGCGCTGTCGCGTTTCGCGCGACAAAGTCCGCCCCGAAATCCAGAAGGAGTGAACAGCCATGTCACGCGGATCGATCGGGCTCAGCAAGCGCCTCAACGATTACATCGTCGGCGCCCATACCGCCGAGCATCCGGTGCTGACGAAACTGCGCAAGGAAACCGCGTCGATGGCCGAGGCGGACATGCAGATCGCGCCGGAGCAGGGGCATTTCCTCGCCTTTCTCGTCCGCCTGATCGGTGCGAAAACCGTGCTCGAGATCGGCACCTTCACGGGTTACAGCGCCCTTGCCGTGGCGCTCGCCCTGCCGGCCGACGGGCGACTTGTCGCCTGCGATGTCAGCGAGGAATGGACGAGCATCGGCAAGCGCCACTGGCTGGAAGCCGGCATGGCGGAGCGGATCGAGCTCCGCATCGCGCCGGCGCTGGAGACCCTCGAGGCGCTGAAGGCCGAGGGGATGTCCGCCGGCTTCGACATGGCCTTCGTCGATGCCCAGAAGTCGGAATATGACGCCTACTACGAAGCCTGCCTCGACCTCGTCCGGCTCGGCGGGCTGATCACCTTCGACAACATGCTGATGAGCGGCGAGGTGGCCGAGCCCGATGCCGGCGGCAAGGGGGTCGCCGCCGTCCGTGCGCTCAATGCCCGGATCGCGACCGACCCCCGGGTCGATGCGGTGCTGCTGCCGGTCGGCGACGGCATGACGCTCGCCCGCCGTGTCGCCTGATCGCGGCGGGTTGCTTCAACCGTAGTGCAGGTCGAGATAGGCGTTGGCGAC
>JAGRKY010000206.1 GCA_020442095.1 Bauldia sp. | reverse complement strand
ATGCACCACGGCTGGATGTTCTCCATCCACTCGAAATAGGTCTTCTCCCAGTTCTTCGGGACGAAGACGGTCTTGCCCTCGCGGACCGCGGCGATCGCCGGCTGCGCCAGGGTCTTGGCGTCGGCATACCACTGCTCGGTGAGGTAAGGCTCGATCGGCACGCCGCCGCGATCGCCATGCGGGACGGTGTGGAGATGGTCCTCGATCTTCTCGAGGAAGCCGCCCTCCTCCATGATCTTGACGATGAGCTTCCGCGCCTCGAAGCGGTCGAGGCCGTCAAGCTGGTCCCAGACATTCTGGCGCTCGGGCGTCACCTCGACGCCTTCGAGGAAGTCGGCATTGTCCTTGAGCGTGACCCTGGCCTCGACATCGAGGATGTTGATCGCCGGCAGGTCGTGGCGCTTGCCGACCTCGAAGTCGTTGAAGTCGTGGGCCGGGGTGATCTTGACCGCGCCGGTGCCCGCCTCGGGGTCGGCATAGGCGTCGGCGACGATGCGGATCTTCCGGCCGACCACAGGCAGGATCGCGTTCTTGCCGATCAGGTCCTTGTAGCGCTCGTCGTCGGGATGGACGGCGACGCCGGTGTCGCCGAGCATGGTCTCCGGGCGCGTCGTCGCGACCACGATGAAGCGGCCTTCCTCGCCTTCGATCGGATATTTGAAATAGTAGAGGCTGCCCTTGGTCTCGACCTGCTCGACCTCGAGGTCGGAGATCGCGGTCCTGAGCTTCGGATCCCAGTTGACCAGCCGCTTGTCCTTGTAGATCAGGCCGGCGCGGAAGAGCTCGACGAACACCTTGGTGACGGCCCGCGACAGGCCCTCGTCCATAGTGAAGCGCTCGCGGCTCCAGTCACAGGACGCACCGAGCCGCTTGAGCTGGTTGATGATCTGGCCGCCGGATTCCGCTTTCCAGGTCCAGACCTTCTCGACGAAAGCCTCGCGTCCGATGGCGTGGCGGTCCGGCTCCTGACGCTCCATCATCTGGCGCTCGACCACCATCTGGGTGGCGATNNNGGTCCATGCCCGGCTGCCAGAGCACGTCCCGGCCACGCATGCGCTCGAAGCGGACGAGGATGTCCTGCAGGGTGTTGTTGAGAGCGTGGCCTATGTGGAGGGAGCCCGTCACGTTGGGCGGCGGAATGACGATCGAAAAAGGCTCGGCGCCCGGCTTGGCGCCAGCGCCGGCCCTGAAGGCCTCCGCTTCGTCCCAAAGGCCGCTGACGCGCGTCTCAACCGCGGCTGCATCAAAGGTTTTGTCGAGCATGTCCGATCCGGAAAAATGGGCGGTGCCCGTGTAAATCGGATGGATTTGCCTAAGTCAACAATCGCCGCCCGAATTGCGCCGGCTAACGCCGTCCGCGGGCCACGCGCTCGATTTCCTCGCGGACCAGCCGCTCGACCATTGACGGCAGGTTGTTGTCGAGCCAGTCGCGCAGCATCGGCCGGAGAAGATCCTCGACCAGATCGTCGATCGTCCGCCCGCTCCCCGACAGCACCGACGTCGCGAGTTCCTGGAAAGCCCCGGAAACGGCGGCATCCGCCTCGCGCGACAGGAGCGGCTGGGGAATCGCCTCCTGGGAGGCGATCCGGGGCGGCAGGGACGCCGCCGGAGGCTCAACCGTCGGTCGCTCGACGGCTGGCTCCCAATCCTCGTCCCGATCCTCGACGGTCGCCACGGACAGGGGCCGCGGCGGCTCTTCGCGGTGCTCCGCCGGCCTGTCGCCGATCGCTGCCTCGTGTCGCCTGACCTCGGCGCGGGCCTCTTCCATGGCGCGTGTCATCGCCCGATCGACAGCCGAACGCGGCCGGGTTTCGGCTTCGACATCGTCACGCGGTCGAAACTCCCGCCGGGGTTCCTCCCGGGACTCGACGCTTGGCATGGTGGTGACGACCGCCGCCGACGGCGAGAAGATCGGCCTGACGTTGTCCGGTCGCTGCGGTTCGGGATCGGGCGATTGAGCAACCGCCGCGCGATCTTCCTCGGCATCCGACATCATGCTGCGGATGGACGCCAAGATCGCGTCCATTGCCTCGTCCTGCGCGTGACCTGATTTGGTCATGCCTCGTTACCTGCCGGTCCCGTGATTCGCCGCTCCTCCAGGAGACTAGCTGAGTCGGCGCCGGGGAGGAATCCCCGCGCCCGGGCCGCAGGCGGGAGAACAAGGCCGCAGTCAGGTGGAAATAGCGCGGAGGCTACCTGCCGTCGGGGGTCCTGAGCCCCATCCACTTGTCCTTCACCGCATCGTAATGCTCGGTCGGATCGTAGACGGTGACCGGCAGCGAGAGCGCCACGGCATTGAGCCTGCCGACTGCCGCCACCAGCGCATAGGCCGCCACCACTCGGTCGCGCTGCGCCGTCACCTGCTCGACCTGTGCGGCCAGGAGGTCCTGCTGGGAGTTAAGGACGTCAAGTGTGGTCCGCTGACCGACACGCCTCTCTTCAATGACGCCCGACAGAACAAGCTGCTGCGCGGCGACCTGAGCCGCCGCCGAACGCACGACCGCACGCGCCGCATCGAGCGCCCCCCAGGCGGAAATCAGCGTCTGGCGCACTTCCGCCCGCGTCACGTCGAGCTCGATCCGCCGCTGGCCAAGCGTTTCCTTGAGCTGGCGCACTTTGGAAGCGACTTCGCCGCCCTGGTAGATCGGAACGCTGAGAACGCCGGTAATCGCCGCTGAATCGTTCCACTGGCCGACATAGCTGGTGTCGTCGCGATGGGTAACCGAGCCCTGCACCGAGACGCTCGGCAGCAACGACCCTTCGCTGATGCGCACGTTCCACGACGCAACGTCGATGTTATACAATCCCGCGACGATGCCGGGATGCTGCTTCTGCGCCATCGCAAGGGCAGCGTCGAGGGTGGTCGGCACAAGCTTCTCGACGCCGTTGATCGAGCCGAGCTTCTCCGGCTTGTGGCCGACGACCTGAACATAGACCGCGATCGAGCGGTTCAGCTCCGAAACCGCGGCTGCATAGTCGGACATCCCCTGGGACAGCCGCGCGTCGGTCTGCGCCACGTCCGTCCGGGTCCCCTCGCCGACATCGAGCCGGTCCTTTGCGGCCCGCACCTGCTCGCGCAGGAATTCGACATTCTGGGTCGTCAGGTTGACGACGACCTGCGCCCTGATGACATCCATGAAAGCCGAGACGGTGTTGTACAACACCTGCTGCTCGATCAGCTTGAGCTGTTCGCGCGCCGCCTTGACCGATGCCTGGGCCATGTTCACCGAGTTCTTGGTGCGGAACCCGAGAAAGATCGGCTGTTCGACCGAAAGGGACACGCCCCTGGGATTGGTCGCCGTCGACCAGTCGGTCCCGAGCACCGATCGCGTCGTCTGGAAGGCATAGTCACCGGTAACCGAAATCCTCGGCCGGTAGCCGGATTTCGCCTGCGGGACGCCCTCGTCAATCGCGCGCAACTCGGCACGCGCGGAATTGAGATCCGGATTGTTGGTGTAGGCCGACGCCATCGCCGAGGTCAGCGATTCGGCAGAAGCTTGCCCAAATCCGAATGACGCGGCAGCAAAAAAGGCCGTCGCGGCCCAAATACCACGCCTGATCAACACACTAAGGGCCCCCTCGAAACACTGGCGGCAGCGATGCCCCCCAAGGCACCACTGCGGACGCTGCCCAACTCACGCTACTTTAGTCGCGTTCCCCCTCCGGTCAAACGCTCCATCGTGCGGCGCGGCGAAAAGACCGATGGTGCGGCGCGGAAACAACACGAGCCGTTCGACCGTATCTATCGAGATTATTTCAGAAAACGAACGATTTCGGCTTCTGGAATCCGGGCAGAGCCGGCAAATGGACGTCGAACACCGCCCGTCCGCCGTAGTCGTCGTCGGTATGGGTGTAGACCATCGCAGGCGCCGCCCGGCCGTAGCCGACCACCGCAACGAGCCGGCCACCCTCCCTCAACTGCTCGAACAGATTCTGCGGCACGGTCTCGACCGCCCCGCCAAGCAGGATGACGTCGTAGGGGCCCTCTGAAGGGTAACCGGTTTCCAGCGGGCCTGTGACCACCGCGACGTTGTCGATGCCCTGCTCCACCAGGTTCTCGGACGCCTTGGCAGCGAGTTCCTCGTCGGACTCCAGCGCCACGACAGACCCCGCCAGGCGGGCAAGCACCGCCGCCGCGTAGCCGGTCGGGCATCCCACGACCAGGGCGAAGTCCGAATGGTCGATCTCGGCTTCCTGCAGCAGGCGCGCCAGCGGCGCCGGCCGCATCAGATACCGCGCCGGTCTGCCGGCGGTGGCCTCGGCAACGAGAATGTCATCGTCGATATAGGCAAATTGCCGCGATGCCGGCGGAAGGAACTTCTCCCGGGGAATTTCGGCCATGGCGCGCAGAACGTCGTGATCGGTGACGCCCTCGGTTCGGATCTGCGTGTCGACCATCGTGGCCCGCGCACTGGCGAAATCGGTCATGGTGTCGTTTCTCGAAAAGACAGCCCAAAGCTAGTCCGTTCCTACCCGCGACCACCGCGGGTGACAAGTCGGCAATCATACGCAGGGGCGACAGAAGCGCAGCGATCCGGCCGGGTCGCCGCCTCAGGCGTGTGCCGTTTCCCCGCCGTTCAACGCCACCAGCGTCTCAAAGCATGCGGCGAGCGGGTGATAGTCCGTCTTCGAGGGCGGGCTCTTCTCGTCGCTGTAGCGTTTACCGTCGGGATCGAGAACCCGGTACCAGCCGCCGTATTTGTGGTCGATGAAGCAGCGGTCGGCATAGGCCCAGTGGCGATCGTACCAGTGCCAATAAGCCTCCTTGCCGGTGGCAAGCGCAAGCAGCGCGGCGCTGGCGAAGGCCTCGCAGGTTACCCAGTAGTAGCGATCGGTATCGAGGATCCGTCCTTCAGGCGCGAAGCTGTAGGTCATGCCGCCCCGATCATCGTCCCAGGCCTTGTCGGAAGCGACCTGAAACAGATGTTCGGCGGCCGGAAGGTGCCATGGCAAGGCGTGGTGGCGATCGAGGAGGACGAGGAGCTTCGCCCACTCGACGAAGTGACCGGGCAGGTAGCCGTAGGGCTTGAACAGGTTGTTCGGGTCGTCGCGGTTATAGTCCCAGTCCGGCTGCCATCCGGAGGTGTAGTGCTCCCAGATCAGGCCACCCGACGGCCCGGAGAGATCGACGCAGATCCGGTGCGCGATCGTCTCCGCCCGGTCGATGAAGCGCCGCTCGCCGGTCGCCTCATAGGCGGCGATCATCGCCTCGCACATATGCATGTTGCAGTTCTGGCCCCGGTAGGGCGACACCGCGTTCCAGTCACCGGCGGCAATCTCGTCGACATAGAGCTGCGCGTCCGACTCCCAGAAGCGGCGCTCGAGCAGATCCCATATCTCGTCGACAAGCGCCCTGGCGCCGGCCACCCCGGCCTTGGTCGCGCCCGCGGCCGCGAGCAGGGCAAAGGCGTGCCCGTAGCAGGAGCGAACCGGGTCGATGACGGTGCGGTCGCTGAGGACCCAGGCGAAGCCGCCATCCGGCTGGCGGTGATGCCCGGTCAGGAACGCAAGCCCATGGGCCGCAGCGTCGCGGTAGCGGTCCTCGCCAAAGAGCAGCGCCGACAGCGAGAAATTGTAGATGAAGCGGCAGGTGCCGACGAGGTGCTTGGTATGGCGATCGAAGATCGAGCCATCGTCGCGGAACTGGTTGATGTAGCCGCCGAATTCTTCGTCGATACAGGCCGGATAGTAGAAATCCATGATGCTGCGGACGTGACCCCGCAGGAAACCGGAATCGCGATAGTTCACCGGGTATCGCCTTTCGACGGTTCGGGCTGGTCGGAGGGATCGAAATATTCGGGGAACCGCTCCTGGGCGAAATGGACGACCGAGAAGACGCGGCGAAGGTGCGAGCGCATCGCCTCCTCGGCGGCCGTCTTGTCCCCCGCTTCGATGGCGTCGACGATGGCGCGATGCTGGGCGAGCACGATCGACATGCTGTCGATGCGCGGGAAGGTCAGGTAGCGGAAGCGGTCCATATGGAGCTTCGCGTTCATGATGTCGGCCCAAATGCCGGGAAAGCCCGCGTGGGTGGCGATGTGCTGGTGGAGCGCCTCGTCCGACTTGTAGAAGCGCCGGTCATCCGAGATCGCGGCAAAGGTCTCCTGGACGGCGAGTTCGTTCCTGAGCAGTTGGACCAGCTCCATACGATTCGGGCTCTCCAGGGCGCGCAGGAGGAGCCCGACCTCCAGCGCTTCGCGCAGGAACTGGGACTTGGCGAGATCCGACATGCGGAGCGGCGCGACGACACTGCCCCGCTGCGGATAGATGTCGATCAGTCCCATCCCGGCCAGGCGCGCAAGGGCCTCGCGGACCGGCGTCCGGCTCACGCCGAGCGCCTCCGACATCGCCTTCTCGGAGACGAGGTCGTAGGGCTTGAGCCTGAAGGTCAGAATCTGGTCGAGGAGTACCTCGAAGGTACGGGTGGCGACCGAGCCGCCGGCGCCCTGCTCGACCGGTCGCGATATCGGCCCCGCCCGCCGGACCAAGCTCGGATCCGCCATCTTCGTCCTCACAGCCCCTGCAGCTTCAGGCCGTTCATGAAATGCTTGCGAAGCAGGAAGAACAGGGCAACCGTCGGCAGGCTCGCGAGCAACGTCGCGGTCATCACCACGTTCGGTGTCGTGGCGGCGTAGCTGCCCTGCAGCACCATCAGCCCATTCATCAGCGAGCGCACATCCTCACGACTCGTCAGCACCATCGAAAACAGAAGATCGTTCCAGACCCAGGTGAACTGGATCAGGAACAGAGCCGTCATCGGCCCCCAGCAATTGGGTAGCACGATAGAACGGAAGATACGGAACTCCGACGATCCGTCGATTCGCGCCGCCTCGTCCATCTCCCGCGGAATGCCCGCCATGTAGTTGCGGAGCACAAGCACCGGAAACGGGATGCAGATCGCGATGTAGAACAGGATCATGCCGAGCCGCGTATTGATCAGCCCGAGCCGCGTGTACCCGAGAAAGAGCGGGATCAGGTACATCTGGAGCGGGAAGATCGTGCCGGCGAAGATCAGCATGAACCAGAAGGTCTTGCCGCGGAAATCGATGCGGGTCAGCCCGTAGGCGGCGAGCGCGGCGATGAACATCGCCACCCCGGCACCGACCAGGCCGTAGAGGGCGGAGTTGAACATACCGTCCGCCATCCGCGTCTTGGTCCAGGCCTCGTAGACGTTGACGAGGATCGGCTCCCAGGACTGCGGCAGGGCGAGCGGATTGCCGGTGCCGTATTCGGCGTTGGATTTGAACACCGAGACGACGAGGTAATAGAACGGCATCAGCCAAGCCAGCGCCAGCACGATCGCGACGGTGAGCGTCATCACCCGCGGGCGGCTCTCCCGCTCTTCCTTGCGGGCGATGGCTTCGAAGTCGAGGGTCGAGAGATCAAGGGTGGTCATCGGCTTCCCTCTAGCGGCGGTCGAGGCGTTGCTGGAGCCAGCCGAGCACCCAGCTGATGCTCAACGCGATGATGCCGAGCACGACGGCGATCGCCGCCCCGTAGGCCCAGTATCCGGCGCGGAACGATTCCCAGTACTGGTTCACCGCCAGCGTCAACGTCGACCGGTTGGGGAAATCGCGCCCCATCACCCAGACGAGATCGAATGACGTGAAGCCCGCGAGCACCGAGACGGTGACGACCACCAGGATGGTTGGCGCGAGCAGCGGCAGGACGATGTGACGGAAGACCTGCCAGCGCGAGGCGCCGTCAACCTTCGCCGCCTCGATCGGATCGGTGGGCAGCGCGTTGAGGCCGAGCAGCAGCAGCACCATGGTCAGGCCGACCTGCTGCCACAGGTGGGTGAGGATCATCGCCGGCGTGGCGAAGTCCGCCTCGTAGAGCCAGTTGCTGGCATAGTCGCCGAGACCGACGGCGCGCAGTCCCGAATTGACGATGCCCTCGCCGGCGTAGACGTAATACCAGAGCACGCCGACGGCGGTGGCGGAGAACATCCGGGGCAGGAAATAGAGGCTCTTGAAGGTCTCCTCGCCCCTGAGACCCTTGACCAGCAGCGCCAGGCCGAGCCCGAGCAGCGCCGGCAGTACAAACGAGGCCACGACCCACAGGATGGTGTTCAGGCTCGCCGTCTCGAAGTTCGGATTGGAAAAGAGCCGCTGGTAATTGGCGAGGCCTGCCATCCGGTCGAGGCCGGAGAATTTCGCCCACTGGGTAAGGGAGGCGTAGATGTTGAACGCCACCGGCAGCAGCAGGAATACGCCGACAAAGACCAGCGCGGGCGACATGAAGGCCAGCGCCGTCCAGAACCGCTTGCGCGCATAGCGTCGCTCGCGCGCGGCCATCTCGTCGATCGATGGCACGCCGGCCGGCAGCAGGATTTCGGCGGGCTGGGTTGCCACTGGCAGCTCCGGAACAAGGCCGTGGCGGACGGTAAGGCCCGCCACGGCATATTGCCTGTCGGCTATTTGCCGTGCGAGGCCCAATACTGGGACGCGATGGCTTCCATGTTGTTCATGGCCTGCTCCGCCTGTTCGGGCGTCGGGTTGGTCATGAAGCGGTTCATCTCCTCGACCGACGGAAGGACGATGTCGGACGGCGAGGCTTCCCAATAGCGGGTGATCGACTTGTAGTTGCCGTCGGCCGCAGCCTTGGCGATCTCGCCGATCAGGACGTTCGGGATCTTCGCCTTGTTGTTGCCCGCGTAGAGGCCGGGCGTCGTCGCCCAGGCGTTCATCGCCGGCTCGCTCATGTACCAGTCGGCGAATTCCATCACCTCGGGCTTCTCGGCGCCGGCGGTCGAGATGACCATCGGGCCGCCCTCGACGATGACGACATTCGCGTCCTCGGGGTCGACCTGCGGCATAATGAAGACACCGAAATCGTCGCCCGGCTTGAGACCACCCGCCTCGATCAGGCCGATATTCCAGTCGCCGGCCAGATACATCGCCGCCTTGCCGCGGGCAAAGTCGAGCTGCTCTTCCTGGCTCGCCGGATCGGTGAAGTAGCCCTTCGCGTAAAGGTCGCCCCAGATGTCGAAGACGCGCTTCACCGCCGGGTCGGTATACTTGATCTCGCCCTTGTTGAGCTTGTCATAGGCGTCGGCGTCGGTGCGGATGAGGAGCTCCTCGAACCACACGAAGCCGCGCCAGCCTTCCTGAAGCGAGGCGTTGAACGGGGTGATGCCGGCCGCCTTGAGCTTCTCGGCGTCGTCCATCAGCTCGGCCCAGGTGGTCGGCGTCTTGTCGATGCCGGCCTTCTCGAACAGCGCCTTGTTGTAGAAGACGACCCAGCGGTTGATGCCGGTCGGCATGCCGTAGATGTGGTCGCCGACCTTGAACGGCTCGGCGGCGGACGCATCATACTCGCCCGACGCGATCTTCTTGGCCCACAGGTCGTCGAGCGGGGCAACCATGCCGCTTTCGACGATTTCGCCGAGCTTGGTGCCGTTCCACCAGGTGAAGACGTCCGGCGGGCTGCCCGACATCAGGCCCTGCTGGATGAATGCCTGGAACTGGTCGGTCGTGTAGGCGCTGAATTGCAGATCGATGCCGGACTCCTTGGCAGCCGCCGTGAGCCCGTCCCATCCCTCCTGGTAGAAGGGCTTGTCGTGGTAGACGGTGACCGTCTCCGCGCTTGCCGCGCCCGCGTAGGCGAGCGAGCACCCGAGCAGCGCTGTCGCTGCCAGGGTCTTCATTATGCCGGTCATGAGAACCTCCCTTTTGCCGACGTCAGTTACGCAAGGAGCGGCCGGTTTCCGCATCGAACAGATGCAACCGCCCCCTATCCAACAGGAAATCGATGACTTCGCCGTCCGCGACGGGACGCGGACGCTGCATGCGCGCGGTGATCTCGCTGTCGCCGAACTGCGCAAAGAGCAGCGTCTCGTTGCCAAGTGACTCGGTCAGCGTGACCGGGGCGCTGAAGCGATAAGCATCGGCCGGCAACAGGCCGTGGCCCTCCGGCACGATGTCCTCCGACCGCACGCCGAGGATGACCTTGCGGCCGGCGGCGAGCCCCTCGAAATCGGAAGCATGGATGGCGATGCTCCGGTCGCCCGAAAGCGCGACCGCCATGCCGGCGCCGGTGTCCGCGGTGATCGTGCCGGGCAGCGTGTTCATGGCCGGCGAGCCGATGAAGGTCGCGACGAACTGGTTGACCGGACGCTCGAAGACCTCGAGCGGGGCGCCGGCCTGTTCGATGACGCCCTCACGCATGATCACGATCTTGTCGGCCA
>JAGRKY010000205.1 GCA_020442095.1 Bauldia sp. | reverse complement strand
GCGCCGAGCTTCGACGTGGTCAGGGTCGAGCCGACCGGTGACGCGGTGATTGCCGGGCAGGCCGAGCCGGGCTCGACGGTCGAGCTGATGAGCGGCGGCGACGCGGTTGCCACGGCCGAGGCGAACGAACGCGGCGAATGGGCGCTGGCGCTGGGCGAACCCCTTGCGCCGGGCCCGCACGACCTCGCGATCCGGACGACCTCGCCCGACAAGTCGACGGTGATGATCTCCGACCAGCGGGTCGCGGTGATGGTGCCGGAGTCGCCGACCGAGGAGCCGCTGGTGGTCCTCAATGCGCCTGATGCGCCCTCGAAGGTCGTCCAGGTTCCCGAGGCGCCGAAGGAAACGGTGGTCGCCAACACGCCCGAGGTGAAGCCGGAAGAGACGGTCGTGGCGAGCGCGCCGACTGTACCGGAAGAGCCGGCGGCCGGCGCGACACCGGAAAAGACCGACGAGCCCGCAGAGGTCGCCGCCGCACCGGAGGCCGCCGCCGAGGGCAAGCCCGGCGAGCCGGCGAAGGAAACCCCGACGAAGGAAACCGAAGTGGCGATGACGGAGGTTCCCGCCGCCGCCGACGGGGATAAGGCAGGGACCGGCGTCGCGGAAGTCGGTCCGAAGACCGACGAGCCGTCTGCAGCGCCGGCCCCGGAGAAGACGGAAGTTGCCGCGGCCCCAGAGCCTGGGACTACGCCTGAAACCACGCCCGGGGCTGCACCGGAAATGACCCCGCAGGTTGCCGGCGAGAAGCCCGCCGAGGGGACGGCGCCGGACGTTGTCGATGCTGCAAAGCCGGACGACGAGCCCGCTCCCGCCGCCGGAAGCGGACCCGACGAGGTCGAGATGGCCGCCGTCGAACCGGAGCCGGAACCCGAGCCCGAGCCCGTCATCGAGCCGGAGGTGGTGGTGACGGCGGTCGAGGCCGAGACGACCGGCGCGCTCTTCGTCGCCGGCACGGCGACGACGCCCGAATTCGTCCGCGTCTACATGGACGACAAGCTGCTCGGCGAGGCGAAGCCGTCACCGTCCGGAACCTGGCTGCTCGAGGTCAAGCGCGACCTGCCGGCCGGCACCTATTCGGTCCGTGCCGATCAGGTGACCGGCTCAGGCGACGTGGTGGCGCGCGCCGAGGTTCCGTTCGAGCGTGATGTCGAGGTGGCGATCCTCAAGCCGGTCGGCCAGGCCGGCGGCGCGGCCGGTGCCGAGATCGCCGGCTCGGTCAGCGGCCCGCAGACGATGATCATCAAGCGTCGCGACAACCTGTGGCGGATTTCGCGCCAGCTCTACGGCAAGGGCATTCGCTGGTCGACGATCTACCAGGCCAACAAGGACCAGATCCGCAACCCGCGCTGGATCTATCCGGGCCAGGTCTTCGTGCTGCCCGAGGGCAATGCCACCTGGGAGGAGGATGCCGCGGTCGCCAACTAGGCCGGCGCGGCTCCGCCGATCGTCTTCAGCCGGAGAGTCGGGTCCGCGACGAGAGGACCGCCGCCCGGCGCTTTCCGCCATTGACAGGCGATAAGTCCGGGCTGCCCGGTTGAAATCGTTCCAGGCTGGCCCTATGTGCGTCATCGTAGAATTACGATGAAGTTTGCATGTCCTTCCATCAAGACGACGTATTGCTTGCCGCGCGGATAAAGGCGCTCGGCCATCCTGCCCGGCTCGCCATCGTTCGCGCGCTGCTTGGCGCGCCGGATGGCGCCTGCCGCTGCCGCGACATCGTCCGCGACCTGCCGCTCGCCCAGTCGACGGTCTCCCAGCACCTCAAGGTTCTCCGCGAAGCCGGTCTGATCCGTGGCGAGATCGAGGGTCCGCGCTCCTGCTACTGGCTTGACCGCCAGGCTCTGGCCGCGGTCGGGGAGGCGATGGGCGGCTTTCAGCGGGCTGCGGAAGAGATGCACGAAGGCGTGGGGAACTGCAGGTGAGCGTGACCGCCGAGACGACCCGCCAGCCCAAGGTGAAGGCGGAATCCGCCTTCTCGACCCTTCTCAACCTGTGGCCCTATATGTGGCCGGGGGACCGGCCGGACCTCAAGCGCCGCGTCGCGGTCGCGCTGCTGGTCTTGGTCGCGGCCAAGGTCGTCACGGTCCTCATCCCCTATGCCTACAAATGGGCGACCGACGCGCTTGTCTCGCCGGCGCCGGGCTCGAAGGAAGCCGCCGTCGGCCTCGCCGCGCTGGTCACCGTGCCGATCATGCTGGTCATCGCCTATGGCGTCGGTCGCATCCTGATGAACGTCTTCAACAACCTTCGCGACGCGCTCTTCGCCAAGGTCGGCCAGCATGCGGTCCGCGAGCTTGCCTACAAGACCTTCGTCCACATGCACGAGCTCTCGCTCCGCTTCCACCTCCAGCGGCGCACCGGCGGCATGTCGCGGATCATCGAGCGCGGCACGCGCGGCATCGAGGTCATCGTCCGCTTCACCATCCTCAATACCGCGCCGACGGTGATCGAGTTCCTGCTGGCGGCGGTGATCATCACCTGGCAGTTCGACTGGACCTACCTCGTCGTCGTCGCGGTGACGGTGGTCCTCTACACCTGGTTCACCGTCAAGGCGTCGGACTGGCGGATCAAGATCCGCCGGACGATGAATGACTCCGATACCGACGCCAACGCCAAGGCGATCGACTCGCTGCTCAACTTCGAGACGGTCAAGTATTTCGGCAACGAGGCGATGGAGGCGCGCCGCTTCGACGTGGCGATGGAGCGCTACGAGGATTCGGCGATCCGCATCTGGACGTCGCTCGCCTGGCTGAATATCGGTCAGGCCATCATCTTCACCGCCGGAATGACCATCTGCATGGCGATGTCGGGGGCGGCGGTGCTCCGCGGCGAGCAGACGATCGGCGATTTCGTGCTGATCAACGCGCTCCTGATGCAGCTCTCGATCCCGCTGAATTTCATCGGCTTCGTCTATCGCGAGATCAAGCAGGGCCTGATCGACATCGAGGCGATGTTCGACCTCCTCGACGTCGCTCCGGAGATCGTCGACAAGCCCGGCGCGAAGGAACTCGTCATCGACGGCGCCGCCGTCCGCTTCGAGGACGTGGTCTTTCACTACGATGCCGACCGGCCGATCCTCAAGGGAGTGAG
The DNA here is from genome assembly GCA_020442095.1 of Bauldia sp. Next base: position 6,893 of record JAGRKY010000205.1, on the reverse strand, counting down.
CTTCGATGTGCCGGCCGGCCGCACCGTGGCGATCGTCGGCCCGTCGGGAGCCGGCAAGTCGACCATCTCGCGCCTGCTTTTCCGCTTCTACGATGTCATTGGCGGGCGGATCACCGTCGACGGCCAGGACGTGCGCGACGTCACCCAGGAGTCGCTCCGCGCCGCGATCGGCATGGTCCCGCAGGATACCGTCCTGTTCAACGACACCATCGCCTACAACATCCGCTACGGGCGGCCGGACGCGAGCGACGAGGAGATTAGTGAAGCGGCGCAGACCGCCCAGATCGCCGATTTCATCGCCACTCTGCCGGCCGGATACGATACCGAGGTCGGCGAACGCGGCCTCAAGCTTTCCGGCGGCGAGAAGCAGCGCGTCGCGATCGCCCGGACCGTCCTCAAGGCGCCGCCGATCCTGATCCTCGATGAGGCGACTTCCGCCCTCGACATCCATACCGAGCGCGAAATTCAGGCGGCCCTCGACCGGGTTTCCGTCGGCCGCACGACGCTGGTCATCGCCCATCGCCTGTCGACCATCATCCATGCCGACGAGATCATCGTCCTTGACCAGGGCCGGATCGTCGAGCGTGGCCGTCACGAGGCGCTGCTCGCCGAGGACGGTCTCTATGCCAGCATGTGGAACCGCCAGCGCCAGGCCGCCGAGGCGGCCGAGCGCCTTCACGAGGTCGAGGAGACCGACGCCGAGGGCTTCGTCCGCCGTGCGCCGGTCCAGCAGCCGGAGCCGGCCGAATAGTCCGCTTCACTTCCGCCGCTTTACGTGCTTTCTAGCGCCCGGCGAGACGGGGACGGGAAGGTTTTTGCGATAGTCATGGAGTCCGTACTCGACTCGATCCGCTCGATGTTCGTGCCGATCCGCAAGGAAGGCTGGCCGTTCATCGCGATCTTTTTCGTCATCGCGGTGGTGCTCGGCCTGCTGTGGCAGCCGCTGCTCTGGATCGGGCTGATCCTCACCGGCTGGTGCGTCTATTTCTTCCGCGATCCGCCGCGGGTCATTCCGCTCGAGCCCGGGCTGGTCGTCAGCCCCGCCGACGGCAGGATCTCCTCCATCGCCAATGTCGTTCCGCCGCCGGAGCTCGGTCTCGGCGGCGAGCCGAAGCGCCGCATCTCGGTCTTCATGAACGTCTTCAATTGCCACGTGAACCGGGCGCCGATCGCCGGTACGGTGTCGAAGATCGTCTATACGCCCGGCAAGTTCATCAATGCCGAGCTCGACAAGGCAAGCGAGGACAACGAACGCAATGCGCTGGTCATCGACGGCGCGGCCGGGCCGATCGCGGTCGTCCAGATCGCGGGGCTGGTGGCGCGCCGGATCGTCTGCTGGACGCGGGAGGCGGACGTGGTCGACCGCGGCGAGCGGTTCGGCATGATCCGCTTCGGTTCGCGTCTCGACGTCTACCTGCCCAAGAACGCCAGCGTCTTCGTCGCCGAGGGCCAGGTCGCGATCGCCGGCGAGACGGTGCTCGCCCGCCTCGACGGGGCGGTCGTCACCCGCCAGGCCCGGACGGACTGACAGCCGCGATGTCGATCTTCCAGCCCTTCGATCCGGACGACGAACCCAGGCCGAGGCGGCTGCGCCAGATCCGGGTCGTGCCGATCCGCATGGTGCTGCCGAGCCTTGTCACCCTGCTGGCACTCTGCGCGGGGCTGACCTCGATCCGGATGAGCATCGAGGAGCGCTTCGACTGGGCGATCGCTGCGGTCGCGATCGCGGCCCTGCTCGATGGTGTCGACGGGCGGGTGGCGCGGTTCCTGAAGTCGACCTCGCGCTTCGGCGCCGAGCTCGATTCCCTTGCCGATTTCGTCAATTTCGGCGTTTCGCCGGCCATCCTGCTTTTCGTCTGGGCGCTCGATGATACCGGCTCGGTGGGCTGGATCGCGGCGCTGATCTTCGCGATCTGCGCGGCGCTGCGCCTCGCCCGCTTCAACGTCTCCCTTCATGGGCCCAAAAAGCCCGAATGGCAGTCGAATTTCTTCGTCGGGGTTCCGGCTCCCGCCGGCGCGATGATCGTCTTCCTGCCGGTCTATCTCGAATTCGTCGGCGTGCCGCACGGCTTCCTCACCGCGCCGCTGGTCATCGTCTACACGCTGGCGATTGCGCTGCTTCTCGTCAGCCGGGTGCCGACCTGGTCGGGCAAGCTGGTCGGCCGACAGATCGCGCGCGACATGGTGCTGCCGCTCTTCGTCGTGGTTGTGCTGGTCGTCGCGCTGCTCCTCAGCTTCCCCTGGGAAACGATGGCCGTGCTGACGCTCGCCTATCTCGCTTCGTTGCCGTTCAGCTGGCGCTCCTTCCATCGCAAGCTTGCCGCCGAGGGATGTCCGCCCGACGACGAGACCCCGCCGGGCGAGGGGAATGGCGAGGACGTCCCCGCCGGCGCCACGCCACCTTCGGCTCAGTAGTCGAGCAGGACCCCGACCTCGAACGACTTGTACGTGATGTGGGCGTTGTTCTCGGTCATGAAGAAGGGGATGGCCGACATTCCACCGACCCCGTCCGGATCGTATGAGGCGGTGTGGGTGCTCGGGTTCCAGATGATGTGATCGTTGTGATCCTGGGCAGCCGTTCCGATGACGAACTCGATCTTGTCGAGTTTGTTGCCGATCGCCGGGAAGATCGAATGCGAGAGGTAGATCTCGTCGCCGGCGCGAAACCTGTGGATCGTGTCCAGGTTCATCGTCGCGCTGAGCATGGTCGAGAACTGGAACGTGTTGTGGCCCTTTGAGTCCTTCAGATAGTCGTTGCCGTAGCCGCCGTCGCTGAGGTCGTCGCCCTTGGCTCCGTCGAGTGTGTCGTCACCGTCCTTGCCGTAGAGCTTGTCGTTGCCTCTACCGCCGTAAATGTCGGGGTCGTTGAATATTGAGCCGAAGATCTTGTCGTTGTGCTTCAGCAGCTTCTGCAGCTTGCCGAAGGGGTCGTCGCTTGCGTACCACTTTGCCAGTTTGGGGACCGCCAGATCGAGCTTCGAGAACTCATAAGCCAGAGCACCGTCGACCTTGATCGATATCTTACGGACAATACCGGCATATGGAACGCTGAACGCCGTGTATTTGAAGCCACTTCCATGGACCTGGAAGTCGATGTTGAAGGGCATTTTGTTGGCCGGGTCGTCGTTGTTGACGAATCCCTGCTGGATCACGAAATATTTTGTTTTCAGACTGAGGAACTTGGCAGGGCCACTGTCGTTATATTGATTTCCGAGATCGTAGATGTGGGTCCTGTCGAGAGGATGCCATGCGCGGATTCTGATCCCTCGTGTCATCTTGCCCTCCGCTGACCGCACGCCGGAAATACGCGGGATCGGCGTGGCAATCGAGGTTATGACTTCGTGCCCGCCCGGCGATTATACCAGACGCTAAGTCATCGGGCCAGTTGTCGTAGAATGGCAGAAGACGAGCCGAAGTAACGTCAGCCAACCTGGCTCGATATGGCGCGCATGCGGTCGCGCAGCGGGATGTCGGGAAAGCGTTCGCGGAGGATCCTCAGCGTGTCGGCGGCGCTGGCGTGCTTCATCGTCGCGACCACCCGGCGCATCTCGGCGAGGCGCTGGTCGAGCGGGCCACCCCGGAACTGGGGCGGGATGTCGGACGCATGCACTTTCGCCGCGATGGTCATTGCTCCCGATCCCTCGGATTGCGACTCAGGACGTCTTAATAGTCTGATCATCAATATTAACATTTTGTTAAAGCCATGGCGGCGGCCGAGCCTTGCCAAACGGCACGGTGCCTGCATGCTCAGACGCGACGCAAACGACCCCGAGGGCCTTCGAGACATGGACGAATCCTATCCGCGCGACATGGTCGGCTACGGCCGCAACCCGCCTGATCCGAAGTGGCCCGACGACGCGCGGGTCGCGGTCCAGTTCGTCGTCAATTACGAGGAGGGCGGCGAGAACAACATTCTCCATGGCGACGCCGCATCCGAGGCCTTCCTCTCCGAGATCGTCGGCGCGGCTGCCTGGCCGGGCATGCGCCACATGAACATGGAGTCGATCTACGAATACGGCTCGCGGGCCGGTTTCTGGCGGCTGTGGCGGATGTTCACCGGCCGCAACATTCCGGTCACCGTCTATGGCGTCGCCACGGCGCTCGCCCGCAATCCCGAGGCTGTCGCCGCGATGAAGGAGGCGAATTGGGAAATCGCCAGCCACGGCCTGAAGTGGATCGAATATCGCGACTATGACGAGGATGCCGAGCGCGAGCACATGCGCCAGGCGATCGCCATCCATACCGAGGTGACCGGCGAGCGCCCGCTCGGCTGGTACACCGGTCGCTCCTCCATCCACTCGATCAGGCTTGCGGCGGAGGAGGGCGGCTTCCTGTATTCGGCAGACGTCTATTCGGACGATCTGCCCTACTGGATTGAGGGGCCGAACGGGCCGTTCCTGATGATCCCCTATACCCTCGACGCCAACGATATGCGTTTCGCCACGCCGCAGGGTTTCAATTCCGGCGACCAGTTCTTCGCCTACCTCAAGGATTCCTTCGACACGCTCTACGCCGAGGGGGAGGCCGGCTCGCCGAAGATGATGTCGGTCGGCCTCCATTGTCGGTTGGTCGGACGGCCCGGCCGCGCCGCGGCGCTGGCGCGCTTCCTCGACTATGTCGGCTCAAAGGAGAAGGTCTGGCTGCCGCGGCGGATCGACATCGCCTGGCACTGGCACGCCCACCACAAGCCGGCCTGAGGACACCGCCCGGAACCGCCGCTGGAAACGAAGGGGGCTTCGAACGTTTGGAACTGGGCATTGGCTTCGTCGCTAAGGATCGCTGGAGGTTGCCATGCGGATACGGTTGGGGTGCGAACTGAGCTACGACTTCCCGCAGCCGACGCCGGTAATCGCCATCCTCAATGTGCACTATTCGCATTTCGCCAAGCTCGAAGGGCCGGATCATCTCGTCACGACGCCGGCCGTTCCTGTCGAGAGCTATCGGGACAGTTTCGGGAACTGGTGCAGCCGGTTGGTTGCTCCGCCGGGTCGTTTCACTCTAGGCACCGACGGCATCATCCGCGATGACGGCGCCTTCGATCCCGTCGACGTAAATGCCGTGCAGCACCCCGTCGAGGAGCTTCCCTCCGAGACGCTCCAGTTCCTGCTCGCGAGCCGCTACTGCGAAACCGACACGTTGTCGGAGGAAGCCTGGAGGCTGTTCGGAAATACCCCGCCCGGCTGGCAGCGGGTCCAGGCGATCTGCGACTTCGTCCACAGCCATGTGACGTTCGGATACGAGCATTCCAGTCCCACGCGCACCGCCGCCCAGACCTACGCCGACCGTCGGGGGGTGTGTCGCGATTTCACCCATCTCGCGGTGTCGTTCTGTCGGTGCATGAACATTCCGGCGCGATACTGCACCGGCTATGTCAGTGACATCGGCCTGCCGCCTCCCTTCGCGCCAAATGATTTTGCAACCTGGATGGAGGTTTTTCTCAGCGGCCAGTGGTGGGTGTTCGATCCCCGAAACAATGCGCCCCGGATTGGGCGCGTGCTGATAGCGCGCGGGCGGGACGCCGCGGATGTGCCGCTGACCCTGACCTTCGGGTCGAATACGCTGATTGGCTTCCGCGTCTGGACGGATGAGCAGCTTGTTTGAGCCGGCGAACCTTTGTCTGGCCGGCCGCGGAGGAGGCGCTCAGGCGGCGACCGCTTCCAGCAGGCCGACGATCGCCGGCTCGGCGAGAAGCGCCTTGCGGGCCGTCTCGTCGATCGGCAGCAGCGGCAGGCGCGGCGAACGCCACACCGGGTCGCCATAACGCTCGGCGAGGATCGCCTTGACCGCCGGGATCATGCCGTAGCCCTCGGCCGCCTTGCGGATGGTGATGAGTTCCTCCTGCAATGCATCGGCCTCGGGCTCCTGCCAGCGGTCGAGGAGGGCGCGGATACCTCGCGCATTGATGTTGGCGCTTGCCGAGATGCAGCCGGCCGCGCCGACACGCAGCGCCTTCAGCAGGTAGACCTCGGCACCGGGGAAGACCGAGAAGCCGGGGAAAGCCTCGACGAGGGCCTCGGTGTGGTCGTATTTGCCGGCGGAATCCTTGATGCCGACGACGATCTCCGGGAAGGCAGTCTTCAGCCGTTCGATCAGCTCGAGCGACCATCCGAGACCCGCCATCTGCGGGATGTGATAGAGCATGATCCTCGGCGCGTCCGCGCCCGCCCGCTCGATCACCGTCGAGACGAAGGCGTAGATGCCCTCGTCGGTGGCGTTCTTGTAATAGAAGGGCGGCAGCAGCAGCACCGCCGCCGCGCCGATTTCGCCGGCGTGCCGGGTCAGCGTCACCGCGTCGCCGATGGCGCAGGCCCCGGTTCCCGGCAACAGGCGTGCCGGGTCGATCCCGCCCTCGACATGCGCATCGATCACCCGCCGCCGCTCGTCGAGGGTCAGCGAGTTGGCCTCGCTTGTCGTGCCGAGCAGCGCGAGCCCGTGGGCGCCGTCCGCGAGCAGTGTCTTGCTGTGCCGGACGAGCCGGGGAAGGTCGACGTCGCCGTCCGGGCCGAAGGGGGTGGCGACTGGCGGCCAGAGGCCGGTGAGGGCGGGTGTCATGGCGGTTTCGCTCGGATGAAGGGGTGCTGACGATCAGGGCATGGCTGCAAATAGCAGCTTTCCGGTGCCGATTGTAAGCCGGTTGCAGGGGGCTTTGCCATGCTGCCGAAGCGCGTCGCCCCGTTGCATCGATGCCGTCCCCGCCAAACCCTGTGGATAAACCGGGCGCAGGATCGCCGGTCACCGAACCGTCATGGAACCGAAATCGTGCTGTCGCGCGCGGCGGCTACTCAGCCCCCGCACGAGCGGACATGGCTTCAGTCAGCCAATTGAGTTTCGGCCCTCCCACGTTTCGAGCAGGGGCCAGCCTCAACCAGACGCTGCCCTCAGCCGCCGCAAGG
>JAGRKY010000204.1 GCA_020442095.1 Bauldia sp. | reverse complement strand
TCGCGCATCAGATCGAACATGGTGGCGTAGCGGACGGTCAGCCGGTCCTGGTCGATGACCGGAAGGGCGAAGCCGGCGCGCTGGAGGAGGCCGCCAAGGACCCGGAGCTCGGCGAAAGGGGCGACCCGCGGCGAGGCGCCGCCGGTGAGCTCCGCTTCCGCCGTGGCGAGCGCCTCGCGCAGTTCCGTCAGGGTATCGCCGCCGAGCAGGGTGGCGAGGAACAGGCCGTCCGGCTTCAGCGCCCGACGGATCTGGACGAGCGTGCCGGGCAGGTCGTTGGCGAAGTGGAGGACGAGGGCCGAGACCGCAAGGTCGAGGCTCGCCGGGCGGAAGGGCAGCAACTCCTCGTCGCCGACGACGGTCGGAAAGGCGTGGTCGTCGCCGAAAGGCGGCAGGCGGGAAAGCCGCATGACATCGCCGACCTGGCCGTTGTCGCGGAGCTTCGGCGCCAGCAGCGGCCGCGGCGTCGCGATATCGGCGGCCAGCGTGAATTGCCGCTTCACCGCCGCCAGCCGGTCGACGAGGTCGTCGGCCGCGGCGCGAAGCAGGAAATCGGCGACAGGTTCCGGCCCGCGGAGCGCGCGGCGGGCGCGGGCGTCGATCAGCGCGCGGTCGAAGAGGGGAGCGGGGCCGTCCATCGCAGGGTTATGGGGCGCGCCGCGGCTGGCGTCAAAACGCCGCTTAGGAGAGGCCCGGCATAAATCAGGCGATGACTCCATGGCCCGGGAGGCGCTAGTCTCGACGAAATGGAGAGATACCTTCACAAGCCGCCCGAGCCTCGCGCTCCGAAAGGTCGGGTGTGGCCGTCGCCGCTGAGGGCGATGGCGGCCAGCGTGGCCGATGTCGCGCTTCCCGCGCAATGCCTCGCCTGCCAGCGTCACGTCGCGCAGCTTGGCGGGCTCTGCCCGGTCTGCTGGGGCGAATTGCGGCTGATCGAGCGGCCCTATTGCGAGCGGCTCGGCCTGCCCTTCACCTATGACCTCGGTCCCGGCGCGCTGTCGGCGGAGGCGATCGCCGAGCCGCCGCCCTTCGACAGGTTGCGGGCGGTGGCGCGCTTCGATCCCGTGGCACGGACCCTGATCCACGGCCTGAAATACCGCGACCGGACCGAACTTGCCCGCTGGATGGGGGCCTGGATGGCGCGGGCCGGGATGGAGCTCACCGCGGAGGCCGACCTGGTGCTCGCGGTGCCGCTGCATCGCTGGCGGCTGTGGCTCCGGCGGTTCAACCAGTCCGCAGCGCTCGCCCAGACCGTCGCGACGATCGCCGGCAAGCCCTTCGCCCCGATGGCGCTCAGGCGGGTGCGGGCGACGCAGCAGCAGGTCGGGCTCACCGCCGGCGAGCGCGACCGCAACGTGCGGGGCGCCTTCCAGGTGCCGGCGGACAACAAGACGATCATTGCCGGACGGCGGGTGCTGCTGGTCGACGATGTCTACACCACCGGCGCGACCGCCCGGGCCGCGACGCGGGCGCTGCTCCGCGCCGGCGCGGTGGGTGTCGATGTCCTCGTCTTTGCACGGGTTGTCCGCGAGGGCAGCTGACCGGTAATCTCCGGCGGCGAACAGGGAGAGGCGATGATGGCGGGCTTCCGGGCAGCGGCGATCCAGATGCGGAGCGGACTGTCGGTCGAGGCGAACACGGCCGAGGCGGAACGCCTGATCCGAGCGGCAGCGGCGGCCGGCGCCGATTACGCGGTGACGCCGGAAATGACGACGATCCTCTGCCTCGACCGGGAGCGGCTGCTGGCCAGCATCTCGACGGAGGCGGACGACCCGTCGCTCGCCCGGTTCCGGGCGCTGGCGCGGGAACTCGGGATCCACGTCCATATCGGTTCGATGGCGGTCAGGCTCGGCGAGGCGTCGGTTGCCAACCGCGCCTTCCTGATCGGGCCGGATGGCGGGATCATCGCCCGCTACGACAAGATCCACATGTTCGACGTCGACCTGCCGAACGGCGAGAGCTACCGGGAATCCCGCCTCTACCAGCGGGGTGACCAGGCGGTGGTCGCCGAGCTGCCGTGGCTCAGGCTCGGGCTGTCGATCTGCTACGACCTGCGCTTCCCCGACCTCTATCACGCGCTGGCGACCCATGGCGCCGCGGCGCTGGCGATCCCCGCCGCCTTCACCCGGACGACCGGCGAGGCGCACTGGCATATCCTGATCCGGGCGCGGGCGATCGAGACCGGCTCCTTCGTCATCGCCGC
>JAGRKY010000203.1 GCA_020442095.1 Bauldia sp. | reverse complement strand
CCTGCGGCTTGGGTTCGATCAGGATGGTGCCGTCGAAGCCGATCTTCCTGGCATAGTCCACCGCCATCGACAGGAAGCGGCCGGCCTGCTGGCGCTCCCGGCCCATGTCGGTGTTCAGCAATGTCTCGTAGCCCTCGCGGCCGCCCCACAGCACGTAGTTCTGGCCGCCGAGGCGATTGGTCACGTCGATGCACGACTTCACGGTCGCCGCGGCATAGGCGAAGACGTCGGGATCGGGGTTGGTCGCCGCGCCCGCCATGTAGCGCCGGTTGGAGAAGAGATTGGCGGTGCCCCACAGGAGGCGCACCTTCGCCTTCTCCATCTTCTCCGCGAAGACTTCGCCGATCGCGCGCACGTTCCTGTTGGATTCGGCGAGCGTCGCCCCTTCAGGCGCAATGTCGCGATCGTGGAAGGTGAAGAAGGGAACGTCGAGAAGCTCGAACATCTCGAAGGCGGCATCGGCCTTCAGCCGGGCATTCTCCATCGTGTCGGCGGCCTGCCAGGGGCGGTGGAAGGTATCGCCGCCGAACGGATCGGTGCCGGTCCAGCAGAAGGAGTGCCAGTAGCAGACCGCGAAGCGGAGCTGGTCCTCCATCCGCTTGCCGAGCACCATGCGGTCGGGGTCGTAGTAGCGGTAGGTCAGTCCCTTGGACTTGCCCTTCTTGAACTTGATCGGCTGCTTCTGGGTGAAATACGGAGCACTCATCGGGACATCGCCTCCTTGATGGCGGGGTAAAGGTCACAGTAGGTCGCGTGCGCGGCGCCATAGGCCTCGGTCAGCTCGGCGATCGGGTCGATCGTCTCGCGGATCGCCGGCGGCGCGCAGATTTCAAACGGGTCGGCATTCTCGGCGGCGAGCAGGCCAAGCCGCGCGGCGCCAAAGGCGGCACCGAAATCGCCGTCCTCGGGAACCGCGATCGGCAGGTCGAGGATCGTCGCGATCGTCGCCAGCCAGTAGCGCGAGCGGCTGCCGCCACCGACGGCAAGCAGGCGCTTCGGCGTGGCCAGCGGCATGGTCAGGACGTCGAGGCAGTCCTTGAAGGCGAAACCGACGCCTTCGAGCACCGCCTGGGTCATCGCCTTGCGATCATCCGCCTGGTCGAGGCCGACGAAGGCACCGCGGATGGCAACGTCGTTATGCGGTGTCCGCTCGCCGGAGAGATAGGGCAGGAAGCGGATCGACGACGGACCGTCCGGTCGGTCGCCGAGTGCGTCGACGAGGTCGCCGGGCGACGCCTGGAGGATATGGGCCAGCCAGTCGAGGCAGGCGGCGGAGGACAGCGACACGCCCATCTGGTGCCAGGTCCCCGGCACCGCGTGGCAGAAGGCGTGGACGGCGCCGGCCGGGTTGGCCCGGTAGCGATCGGCGCTGACGAAGATGACGCCCGAGGTGCCGATCGAGACGAAGCCGGTTCCCGGTGCCACCGCGCCGACGCCGCAGCCGGAGGCGGCGTTGTCGCCACCGCCGCCGGCGACAACAACGTCGGCGGACATGCCCCAGCGGCTGGCGAGGTCGGCCTTCAGCTTGCCCGTCGCCTCGCTGCCCTCGAACAGCTCGGGCATCTGCGACCGCTCCATGCCGGTCACCGCCAGCATCTCGTCCGACCAGGCTCGCGCGCCTGTATCGAGCCAGAGCGTGCCGGCGGAATCCGACATGTCGCTCGCCTTGTCGCCGGTGAGCCTGAGGCGAACATAGTCCTTCGGCAGCAGGACGGTGCGGACCCTGGCGAAGATGTCCGGCTCGTGCCGCTTCACCCACATCAGCTTCGGCGCGGTGAAGCCCGGCATCGCGATGTTGCCGGTGATCCGCTCGCTGACCTCGCTGATTTCGGCAGCCTCGTCGGCGGAACGGCCATCGTTCCACAGGATGCAGGGCCGCAGCACCCGGTCCGCTTCGTCGAGAAGCGTCGCCCCGTGCATCTGGCCGGAAAGACCGATGCCCCTGACCGCGGCCATCTCCGCACGGTGGTCGGCGGCCAGTCCGTCGAGCACGGCCTCGCAGGCCTGCCACCAGCTCTCCGGATCCTGCTCGGACCAGCCGGAATGCGGCCGCGACACCTCGAGCGACGCCGAGTGGCTGCCGATGATGCGTTGCCCGTCGTCCATCAGGACCGCCTTCAGCGAAGACGTTCCGATGTCGATACCCAGATACATGCCTCGTCTCCTCCCTTCGCCAACGCCCTCAGGGGACGTTGTCGCGAATAAATATGTCGATCCGGATCCTCTCCTGGCCCGCGTCGATCGGCATGCCCTCGCGCTCGGCGACCAGCAGGCGGGTGGCGCTACGTCCCTCGTGCCCGGCGTCCTGGTTGATGATCGCGTCGATCGTACCGCGGATCAGGTGACGCCGCGAAAAGGCGGTCAGCTCATGCGCGACGAAGACCACGTCGCGGCTCCGCCCGCTCGCCTCGAGCGCCGCCACGATACCACCATTGCCGGCTCCGACATTGTAGATACCGACCAGGTCGTCATGCTCGCCGAGAAGCGCGGTCGCAAGCGCCTCGACCCGCTCGTCGTCGTCGCGCCCCTCGCGGATCGGCAGCAGGGTCAATGCCGGGAAGTCGCGGGCGATCACCTGCTCGAAGCCGAATTGCCGCTCGACATGGTCGCGCAGCGCCACCGACCCGGCGATCAGTCCGACCTTGCCTTTCCGCTCGCCGAGGAAGCGGCCGAGCAGGCTGCCCGCGGTGCGGCCGGCGGCGGTATTGTCGATGCCGACATAGTGGGCGCGCTTCGAGCGCGGCGCGTCGGAGACCAGCGTCACCACGGTGACGCCGGCGTCGGTCAGTTCGTCGATCGCCTGGCAGACCGCGGGGTGGTCGAGCGCCACCACCGCCACGCCGTCGACCTCGCCTTTCAGGCTGTCGAGGGCCGCGGCAAGCGCCTCGCCGTCGAAGACGTCGGCCTGGGTGACGCTGATCCGGACCCGCTCGCCCGCGACATATTCGGCGGTTGCGCGCACCCGTTCCTCGAGCTGCTGCATGAAGGCGTTGCTGCCGATCGGCAGGATGAATTCGAAGCGGTGGTCGCGTCCCCGCGCCAGGCGCGCGGCGAGCCGGTCGGGCCGGTATTTGAGGCGCTCGATGGCGCGCTGCACCCGCTCGGCCGTGTCGGCATGGACGCCCGGCCGGCGATTGAGAACGCGATCGACCGTAGCCAAGCTCACGCCGGCGGTCCTCGCCACGTCCTGAAGTGTCGTGCGCGACAATGACTTGCCTCCCTCATGTCCTGATATCGCGCGCCAGAAAGGAAAGCAATTCCAAGCCGTCCGGCCGCGAGGGGCGTACATCAGATTCACCGTCGGCCGCGGCCCTGGCCGGCATTTCGCCCCGGGGCGTGGCGTCCCGCCGCCAAAACTTCTAGAAGAGGCCGACCCCCGGCCGCCCGCCGGCCAGCCTCCTTTCGAAACGGCAGACCGCTTCCCATGAAGACCGAGACCACTCCCGTGCGCCTGAGCGATTACCAGGCCCCCGACTTCGCGATCGATACCGTCACCCTCGACCTCGCCCTCGACCCGGACCACACCCGGGTTTCGGCGCGGCTGGAGATGCGGCCGCTGAAGCCCGGTGCGCCGCTGGTCCTCGACGGCGACGAACTGAAGCTGGTCTCCATCGCGATCAACGGCACGCCGCTTGCCGACGATGCCTTCGAGGCCTCGCCCGACCGGCTGACGGTCAAGGCGCCGCCCGCCGGCCCCTTCGTGCTGGAGACGGTCACCGAGATCAGTCCGGCCGCGAACACGGCGCTGATGGGGCTCTATCTCTCCAACGGCAACTACTGCACCCAGTGCGAGGCCGAGGGCTTTCGACGCATCACCTATTTCCTCGACCGGCCGGACGTGCTCGCGGTCTACACGACCCGGCTCGAGGCGCCGAAGAGCGTCCCGGTGCTGCTCTCCAACGGCAACCGCGTCGATGCCGGCGACGTGCCGGACAGCGACCGCCACTTCGCCGTCTGGCACGACCCCTTCCCGAAGCCGTCCTATCTCTTCGCCGCGGTGGCGGGTGACCTCGCGCTGGTCGCCGACAGCTTCACCACCATGTCCGGCCGTGAGGTGACGCTCCACATCTATTGCGAACACGGCAAGGAGGAGCGTTGCGCCTATGCGATGGATGCGCTGAAGCGGTCGATGCGCTGGGACGAGACCGCCTTCGGCCGCGAATACGACCTCGACATCTTCATGATCGTCGCCGTCTCGGACTTCAACATGGGGGCGATGGA
>JAGRKY010000202.1 GCA_020442095.1 Bauldia sp. | reverse complement strand
TGACCGGATCGCTTTGGGAGGCGATTGGCCGGTCAATGTTGTTCGAGGCGATCTCGATAGCCGGACTCCACCGCGGCGGCGGGCGATGATCCTCGTCCGCGCCTTCTTCGTCGCCGTCGGGCTGATCGTCGTCTGGCAGGCGATCATCCTGGTCTTCGCACCGCCGGCCTTCATGCTGCCCGCGCCGGTCGCGGTCTTCGAGGCGCTGCGCGACCGGCCCAGCCTCTGGCGGGTCGATGCGGTGACCACCGCCACGGAGACGGTGATCGGCCTCGTCGCCGGCACGGCTCTCGGCATGCTGCTCGCCCTGGTGATGAGCTTCCTGCCGACGACCAAGCGAATGCTGCTGCCGCTGATGGTGGTGAGCCAGGCGCTGCCGGTCTTCGCCATCGCGCCGCTGCTCGTCCTGTGGCTCGGCTTCGGGCTCGCCTCGAAGATCGTCATGGCGACCATCGCGATCTTCTTTCCCGTCGCCTCCGCCTATAACGACGGCCTCGCGCGCACCGACGGCAACCTGCTCGAGCTTGCCCGCCTCTACGGCGCCAACCACGTCCAGCAGGTCGCGTTGCTGCGCGTCCCCTCGGCGCTGCCCGCGCTGATCACCGGCATCCGGCTTGCCGCGGTCTACGCGCCGATCGGCGCGCTGATCGGCGAGTGGGTCGGGGCCTCGTCGGGGCTCGGCTACGCCATGCTCCAGGCCAATGCCCGTTCGCAGACGGCGGTGATGTTCGCCTGCCTGTTCCTGCTTGCCGCGATGTCGGTGCTGCTTCGCGCCGGCGTCGACTTCTTCACCCGCGACCTGACTCCATGGGTCCCGGAAACCACCTGATGGGAGTGAAAATGACTGCTCGTTTCCTGTTTGCGGCCTTTGCCCTGATGCTTGCCGCGGTCCCCGCCTCCGCCGCCGACAAGCTGACGGTCCTGCTCGACTGGTTCGTCAATCCCGACCATGCGCCGCTGGTCATCGCGGCGGAGGGCGGCTATTTCGAGCGTCACGGGCTCGATGTCGAGCTGATCGCGCCGGCCGATCCGAGCGCGCCGCCGCGTCTCGTCGCCGCCGGCCAGGCCGATATCGCCATCACCTACCAGCCGGACCTGATGCTTCTCATCAACGAGGACCTGCCGCTCGTCCGCTTCGCGACCCTGATCGAGACGCCGCTCAACGCGCTGATCGTGCTTAAGGACGGTCCGGTCAAGACGCTTGCCGACCTCAAGGGCAAGAAGGTCGGCTTCTCGATCGCCGGCATCCAGGACGCCTATCTCGACGGGATCCTGAAGTCGGTCGGATTGACCACCGACGACGTCGAGATGGTCAACGTCAACTTCAACCTGGTCAGCGCCCTGCTCTCCGGCCAGGTGGATGCGGCGATCGACGGCTACCGGAATTTCGAGCTGACCCAGCTCGAGATCGAAGGCAAGCCGGGCATCGCCTTCTATCCCGAGGAGCACGGCGTGCCGATCTATGACGAGCTGATCTTCGTCGCCAAGTCGGACCGGCGCGACGACCCGCTGCTCGGCCGCTTCGTCGCCGCGATCGAGGAAGCGACGGTCTTCCTCACCAACCATCCGGACGAGGCGCGGGAGATGTTCCTCGCGTCCCATCCCGATCTCAACGACGAGCTCAACCGGCGCGCCTTCGACCTCACCCTGCCACGCTTCGCCAAGCGGCCGGCGGCGCTTGATGCCGGCCGTTATCAGCGCTTCGCCGAATTTCTCGCGGCGCAGGGACTGATCGACGGGATTCCGCCGGTGGACGACTACGCGGTCGTGCCGCGCTGACCGCGGAAAGTGGACGGCCGCCCCCGGGCAGGGGCGGCCGCGAATTTCAGGCGAAGGTGACCTTGCCGGTGGCGATGTCGTAGCCGCCCGACGCCGTCTTGAGCTTGCCCGCCTTCCGGGCTTCCGAGAGGATCGGCGTGGCGGTCGCCGCATATTCGGCGTTGAGCCTGGCATTCTCCGCGGTCGCCGCGGCCAGCAGATCGTCGGGATTGGCCGCCATCGCGGCCTCGACGGCCGGACGGATCGCATCGATGAGGCTCGGCAGATGACCGGGCAGCTCGGTACCATTCTTGACGGCATCGATCGTGGCGCCGATCGCGCCGCAGGCCGAATGGCCGAGCACGACGATCGTCTTGATGCCGAGAACCAGGGAGCCATATTCCAGGCTTGCCAGCCCATCCTCATTGATGAAGTTGCCCGCGACGCGAACGACGAACAGATCGCCCGGCCCCTGGTCGAAGATCACCTCGGGCGCCACCCGCGAATCGGCGCAGCTGACGATGGCGGCGAATGGCGCCTGTCCGCGGGCGCGCTCGGCGCGGCCAGGGGAAAAATCGGTGTTGATCGGCGTATTCGCCACGTAACGGGCATTGCCGTCGATCAGGCGCTGGATCGCTTCGTCCGGATTGCCCGGGTCGGCATCTTCGGCCCGCGCGGCGATCGGGTGAAGGGGAATGGTCGCCGCCGCAGCCAGCGCGACAGCGCCGCCTCGAATCAGGCTGCGACGACTAAGGCTGGCGATGCATTGCTGGCACATGGGCCATCTCCTCCGGTTGGACGGCGGAGATTGCGCCTCGGCTTCCTTTCAAGTGATTAATTTCAATATCGAAATTGCGTCTATGCACCCATGGCGCCGCCGCCATCGACGACGATGTCCTGCATGGTGAGGTAGGTTGAACGGTCCGAGAGCAGGAAGGCGACGACGTCGGCGATCTCCTCGGATCGCGCCAGCCGTCCGAGCGGGACGGGGAGGCGGTAGGCATCGAGATTGCCGCCGACCACGACTTCCGGGGTCTCCATCGTCGCCATGAGGCGCTGGACCATGCCGGTCTCGGTGACGCCCGGCGACACGCAGTTGACCCGGATGTTCCGGGGCGCGAGCTCGAGGCCCGCGACGCACATCAACTGGGCGACCGCCGCCTTCGAGCCGCAATAGGCGCCCTGCGCGATGCGCGGTGTCCGCGCCGCCGTCGAGGCGATGGCGACGATCGAGCCCTGCTCGCGCGGGATCATCCGGCGGGCGACCGCCTGGACGACGAGGAAGGCCCCCTTGACGTTGACGTTGAAGGTCGCGTCGAAATCGGCCTCGGCCATCTCGGCGACCTGCCCGAATTTCTGGATGCCGACGACATGGGCGAGGCCGTGGATCGGGCCGACGGTGTCCTCGACGATCGAAACGCAGGCCTCGACCGCTGGTCCGTCGGTGACGTCGAGGGTGAAGGCGCGGCAGTTGTCGCCGAGATCCTTCGCCAGTGCCGTCACCCCGTCTCCGTTGACGTCGGCGACGGCGAGATGCACGCCCGCCGCGTGCAGCGTCCGCGCCACGCCCTCGCCGATTCCCGTCGCCGCGCCGGTGACCAGCGCTACCTTGCCGTCGAGACCGGCAAATTCTTCCGCCATGGATTCCCCCCTTCAGAACTGGACTGGCGTGCACACCCATACCGTCCGTCGCCGTCGCGCGAAACCGAAAAAGGGTCGCGGACGGCGCCGCGCAAGGGCCAGGCCGAATACCTGCCCTCGTTTCCGGGAGGCCGAAGTGCTATCGTCCATCGCGCTGGAGTGCCTGATATGGGACAGCCGGTGAGCAGACTGGCCGCCGCGGCTTTGGCAATCACGTCGTTGTCAGTGCCGTCTCAGGGTTTCGAGGCTTCCGCGGTGGAGCGCCTGAGGACATCGAACCAGTGCGCGGGTTGCGACCTCACGGAAGTGGTCCTTTGGAACGCGGCGCTGGGTGGTGCCGACCTTCGCGGGGCCAAACTTCACGGCGCCCTCCTTGCGAGCGCCACGCTGACCGGGGCGAACCTCGCGGCCGCCGACCTGACGGAGGCGGTGATGAGCCGCGCCGACCTGTCGGGCGCCGATCTCCGGGAGGCCGACGCCACCAATGCCGAACTCGCCTGGGCCCGACTCGTGAAGGCGCGGCTCGGCGGCGCGAATCTCTGGAACGCCAACCTGTCCGACGCGCGAATTGCGCATGCCGATCTCACCGGCGCCCGGCTGACCTATGCCAAGCTGTGGCGTGCCGATCTCTCCGGAGCCGTCCTGCGCGGAGCAAACCTGAAGGACGCCCACCTGGCCGACGCGATCCTCACCGGGGCGGACCTCGCCGGTGCGATATTCTGCAACACGACGATGCCCGACGGCCGGATCGACAACAGCGGCTGCTAGGCTTGCCTCGGCGCCGCGCGCGTCAGGCGCCGGCGGCTTCCGTCTCGATCTCGGCGCGGG
>JAGRKY010000201.1 GCA_020442095.1 Bauldia sp. | reverse complement strand
CGAGCGCCCCCGCGCCGAGATCGAGGCCGCCTAGGCAGAATCGACGGCGGCGCGCCTTGTCGGGTGCGCCGCGTCATGCGGGCTGACGGGCGCATCGCTCGCCCTCAGCCACGCCATCCGCTCGAAGAGAAAATCCCCGAAGACACGGACAGCAGCCGGCATGTGCCGGGTGCTGGGATAGAGTATGTAGAGCCCACCATGCGGCGGCTGGTACGGGTCGAGGACGGTGGCGAGTCGACCCGCCCGGACATCGGCGGCGGCGATCGGCGAAGGAATCAGCGCGATCCCGAGGCCGGCGACGGCGGCGCGCAAAGCAAAGCGCATCGTATTCACGGCGACCCGCGCCCTGACCGCCACGAAACGCGGTCCGTCCGGACCGTCGACGGTCCAGCCCGCTCCCTCGACCGCGCCGCCGAAGATGATGCAATCATGTTCGGCGAGATCGTCGGGAGTCTCGGGCGTTCTACGCGCCTCGAGATAGGCCGGGCTGGCGACGAAAGCCCGCCGCGACGTCCCCAGCTTGCGGGCGACGAGGCTTGAATCGGTCAGGCTGCCGGCCCGGATGGCGATATCGATCCCTTCCTCGACGACGTTCACGTACTGGTCGGTCAGGATGATCTCCATCGACACCTTCGGATACCGGATCAGGAACTCCGAGATGGCCTCGGACAGGAACCCGGAATCGGCCGGAGCCGAGAGACGGATCGTGCCGCGCGGTTCTTCCCGGGCTTCCGCAGTCCGGCGGTTCGCCGTCCTTATCGCGGCGAATGCCTCGCTGCATTCGCGATAGTATTGCCGGCCCGCATCCGTGAGGCTGAGCGATCGCGTGGTCCGTTGGATCAGTCGGACCCCCATGGCCAGTTCGAGCCGGGCGACGCGGCGACTGACGGTCGCCTTTCTCAGGCCGAGGGCTTCTGCAGCCGCCGTGAAGCTGCCAGTTTCGGCGACCTTCAGGAAGACCGGGATATCGTTGAGATCGAGGGTCTCGGACATGAGATTGTATCCATGAACGCAACAGTCTTATTCGATTATATACTCTATTGATCCAATCGGCATTGGCCTATCTCCGTGTCTCCCGAATTTCCCGAGACAAGAGGAGTCCTTCCAATGTCGAGCAAACGCACCGTCTTTGTGACAGGCGCCACCGGTCAACAGGGCGGCGCCGTCGCCCGCGCCCTTCTCGCTCGCGGCCACAAGATCCGCGCCCTCACTCGCAACCCGTCCAGCGACGCGGCCAAAGCGCTCGCCAAAGCCGGCGTCGACGTGCGCGAAGGCGACTTCAACCACCCGGCCACCCTCACCGCGGCCGCGACCGGGGTCGACACCGCCTTTGTCATGAGCACGCCCTTCGAGGCCGGCGAAGAAGCGGAGGTCAGGCAGGGCATCGCCGCGATCGACGCGATCAAGGCGACCGGCGTCGGCCACGTGATCTATTCCTCGGTCGCATCGGCGGACAAGGCGACCGGCATTCCGCACTTCGACAGCAAATACGCCGTCGAGCAGCACCTCGCCGCGAGCGGCCTCAACTACACCATCAGTGCCCCGGTCTGGTTCATGGACAACCTCTTCGCGCCCTGGATGGTCGGCGCGCTCCGCGACGGCACGGTCGCCATTGCGCTCGACAAGACGAAGCCGCTGCAGCAGGTAGCGGTGGAGGATATCGGCGCCTTTGTCGCGACCCTCGCCGAGCGACGCGAGGCCGTCTTCGGCAAGCGTTATGACATCGCCAGCGATGAACTGACCGGCGAGGCGCTGACCAGCGCTCTCTCCGAAGCAGCGAACCGCGCGTTCAACTACTTCGACGTCCCGCTCGACATGGTGCGCCAGCAGAGCGAGGACCTGGCCATCATGTTCGCCTGGTTCGACAAGGTCGGCTACTCGGCGGATATCGAAGGCCTCCGCCGCGACTTCCCGGAAGTGAAGTGGCATCGCTTCTCCGACTGGGCCAGGTCGCGGGACTGGAACGTCCTCGATGCGAAGGCGAGCGAAGCGGCCTGATCGGCTTCGGAACGCACGACAAGGCGCCGGGGCGTTTCCTCCCGCCCCGGCCCGGACGACGCACCGCGCGGTTTTTTGTTTGCCCCGGCGACCGCGGGCGCTATGGGTTGGCCGCGAAAATCACGTCCGAAAACGGGGGAAATCCATGGCGGAAGAATTTGCCGGCCTCAACGGCAAGGTAGCGCTGGTCACCGGCGCGGCGACGGGCATCGGCGAAGGCGTCGCCCGGACGCTGCATGCCGCCGGCATGCGCCTCGCCATCGCCGACGTCAACGGCGACGGGGTCAAGGCTCTGGCTCATGAGCTTGGCGGCGACTGCCACGCCTTCACCCTCGACGTCACCGACGGCGCGGCGGTCGAGGCCTGCGTATCGATCGTCGAGGACACCGTCGGGCCGATCCACGGCCTCGCCCATGTCGTCGGCATCCAGAAATTCGGCCAGGTCTCCGAAATGTCCGAGGCCGATTTCGACCTGACCTTCAACGTCAACGTCAAGGGTGCCTTCCTCGTCGCGCAGGCGGTTTCTCGCCGGATGATCCCCCGCGGCGAGGGCTCGATCGTCGCCATCGCCTCGACCGCAGCCCGCACGCCGCGCATCGCGCAGGGCGCTTATTGCGGGTCGAAGGCGGCCGTCGCCCAGCTGATGTGCGTCGCCGGCCTCGAGCTCGCGCCGAAGAACATCCGGGTCAACTGCGTCTCCCCCGGGGTCACCGAGACCGGCATGGTCCGCCGCCTGATGGCGACCATGGAAACGCCGGAGGTCGTGGTCGGCGGCAACCTCGAAGCCTTCCGCCTCCCCGTCCCGCTCGGACGGCTGGCGCGTTCCGAGGAGATAGCGGACGTCGTCGCCTTCCTGCTCTCCGACCGCTCGACCTACCTGACCATGCAGGACATCGTCGTCGACGGCGGCGGCGCGATGGGCGCATAGCTCGTATTTTCGCCCCGCGGTTAAGAAACCGATAGGGCAATCAAGCGCATTGTCCCGGCCCCGAAATCAGGAGTCGCGTGACATGTGCGAGAAATGCCTGGAGAGCGGCCTCAGCCGCCGTGGACTGATCCTCGGCGGCGCTGCCGCCATGGCCGTTGCCGCTACCCCCTTCCTTCCCCGCCAGGCCTTTGCCAAGGACGCGATGCCGGTCACGCCCGACGAGGCGCTCAAGCGTCTCATCGCCGGCAATGCCCGCTACGTCGCCGGCACGCCGATCAACACCGACCATTCCGCCGGCCGCGCGGACCGGGCGAAGGGCCAGCAGCCGTTTGCCGCCATCGTCAGCTGCGCCGATTCCCGCGTCGCGCCGGAGCTCGTCTTCGACCAGGGTCCGGGCGATCTCTTCGTCGTGCGGGTCGCCGGTAACTTCATCAACGAGGATGGACTGGCGAGCCTCGAATATGGCGCCGCCGTGCTCGGCATCCAGATGATCCTCGTCCTCGGCCATTCCGGCTGCGGCGCCGTCAACGCCACCATCAAGGTCGTCCAGGATGGGGAGAAGCTGCCCGGGCACATCCCGAGCCTGGCCGAGGCGATCCGCCCGGCGGTCGAGGCCGCGATTGCGACCCATCCGGCCGACCTGCTCGCGGCGGCGACCGCGGAGAACGCCCGGCTCAATGCCGAATGGGCGGCGAAGGCGACGCCGATCCTCTCCGACCTCGCCAAGGCCGGCAAGCTCAAGACGGCATCCGGCGTCTACGAGATTTCGACCGGCAAGGTCGACCTCGCGTAAATCCTATAATCAGGCTCCCGGCGGCGGTCGCCCGCCGTCGGAAGCCCGTTCGAAAGTCAGAGCGTCTTGGTCGAGAAGTACCAGTCGACGGTGTCGTAGCCTTCTCCCATCCGCGCCTCCGCGGCCTGGGCGGTCTGCGGTGTCGGCACGATGACCGGATCGCCGGGATGCCAGTTCTCCGGCATCGCCACGCCGTTGGCGTCCGAGGCCTTGAGCGCCGTCACCAGCCGGACGAACTCCTCGACCTGCCGGCCGGCGTTCATCGGATAATAGACCATCGCACGCAGCACCCCTTCGGGGTCGATCACGAACGTCGCGCGCACCGCCTGGGTGTCCGAGGCGCCGGGCTGGATCATGCCGTAGGCCTGCGCCACCTTCATGTCGAGGTCGGCGATGATCGGGAACTGGATGTCGACGTCGAAGCCCTGCTTGATCGACCGCACCCAGGCGATATGGGCATAGTGGCTGTCGATCGAGAGGCCGAGCAACTCGCAGCCCAAGGCGTCGAACGCCTGCTTGTGCCTGGCGAAGGCCATGAACTCGGTGGTGCAGACCGGNNGTGAAATCGGCCGGGTGCGAGAAGAGGATCAGCCACTTGCCCCGATAGTCGGAAAGCGACTTCCTGCCGTGCGTGGTCAGGGCTTCGAAGTCGGGGGCCGGCTCGTTGATCCGCGGCATGCCGGGGCCGGTGGGTGCTGTCGTTTCGCTCATCTCAATTCTCCATTTCTTGCGGCGGGTGCCGCTTGAAAGAGAGATAGGCGCTTCCATTCGATAGAGGAAATCGATTATTTTCATCGTCATCATAGTCAATTTCTATAAGACGACGCGATGACCACCCTCCGCCAGCTCCGCTTTCTCGTCGCCCTCGCCGACGAGCTGAACTTCTCCCGCGCCGCCGATGCCTGCCACGTCACGCAGCCCACTCTCAGCGCCGGCCTGAAGGAGCTGGAAGCGTCGCTCGGCGCCAGTCTCGCCGAGCGCACCAGGCGGTCGGTGATCCTGACCGGGCTCGGCCGGACGATCGCCGATCGCGCCCGGACGGTGCTCGCCGAGGTCCGGGACATCGAGGATCTCGCCGCGCGCTGCAGCGGCCCGCTGCAGGGCAAGGTGACCCTCGGCACCATCCCGACCATCGGCCCGTTTCTCATCCCGCGCGCCCTGCCGCTGATCCGCAGACAATTTCCCGAGCTGAAGCTGTTCCTTCGCGAGGAGCTGACCGAGAGCCTGGTCGACGGTCTGGTCGAGGGCCGGCTCGACGCGGTGCTGATGGCGCTTCCCTTCGAGATCGGCGACCTCGAGACCGCCCCGCTCTTCGAGGACGGCTACCAGCTCGTCACGCCGCTGAAGCACCCGATCCTCGGTCACGGCCAGGTAGCCGGGCCGGAGCTTGCCGGCACGCCGCTCCTCCTCCTCGAAAAAGGCCACTGCCTCCAGCGCCACGCGCTGTCGGCCTTTCCGGACGTGCTGATCCAGCAGGACGAGACCTTCTCGGCGACCAGCCTCAACACGCTGGTCGCCATGGTCGAGGAAGGACTGGGGATCACCCTCCTGCCGCAGATGGCAATCGACGCCGGCATCGCCAGCGGCCACGCCGTCGCCCTTACGCCGCTCAAGGGCGCCTGTCCGCGCCGGATCGTCCTCGCCTGGCGCCGGACCTCGGCCCACGCGGAAGACTTCCGGCGTCTCGCCGGGATCTTCCGCGAGGTCCGTCACTGATTGCCGCGGGGCGCGCTGCTACCGCGGCACGACTGCATAGTCCTCGACCGGCGGAATCGTATCGATCAGCCCCTGCGCCTTGAGGAACTCGGCGAAGCGCTCGTAGCGGCCGGCATCGAGCGCCGCCGGCCGCTTGGCGAAGCGCGGCAGGGTCAGGTCGAAGGCGCGCCGGTTCAGCTCGTCATTCAGGTCGGGATGCGACTTGAGGAACATCTCGCGCGCCTCGTCGGGATGGTTGGTGAGGAACACGGTCGCCTCCTCGATGGCGGCGACGAAGCGGCCGAGCAGCGGATCGTCGCGGCGGTCGGACTTGGCGACGAAGACCAGCTCGTCATAGATCGGCACGCCGTGCTCTTCGGGAAAGAAGGCGATGCCGGGCTTGCCCTCGATGTCGAGCTGGGTCAGCTCGAAATTCCGGTAGCCGTCGATCGCCGCGTCGACCTGGCCGGAAAGCAGCGCGCTGACCAGGTTGAAGTTGACGTTGACCATCTCGACGTCGTCCGCGGTCAGCCCGACCGACTTCAGGATCGCGCCGAGATAGGCGTCCTGGATTCCGGCGATCGAGAAGCCGACCTTCTTGCCCTTGAGGTCGGCGAGCGTCTTCACCGGGCCGTCCTTGAGGACGATCAGCGCATTGAGCGGCGTCTCGATCAGCGTGGCGAAGCGGACGAGCGGCAGATCCTCGTTGATCAGCATCATCAGGTCCGGCTGGTAGGTGATGGCGATATCGGCCTGGCCGGCGGCGACGAGGCGCGGCGGC
>JAGRKY010000200.1 GCA_020442095.1 Bauldia sp. | reverse complement strand
ATCACGGCTGGGGCGACGGCAGTGGCGTCGTTGCGGCCGCCGCAATCCTGATCCCGGTCGCGCTGATCGCCGGGCAATGGCTTCTCACCGACGAAGCCGCGGGACCGGAGAAGAAGAAGGGTCCACGCTTCGCCTTTCCGCCGACGGCGCTCCTCGGATTGGTCCTGCTCGCCTTCCTGTCGAATACCATCGAATTCACCGTCAACGACTGGAGCGCGCTCTTCCTGACAACAGAGAAGGGCATGAACGCCGGCGACGCGGCGAGCGGGCTCGGGCTCTTTGCGCTCGCCATGGCGGTGTCGCGGTTCGCGGGCGGCGTGGTGGTGGAGCGGTTGGGCGCCAGGCGCGTTGTGGTGGCCGGCGGCCTGACGGCGGCGCTTGGCATGGTCGTCGTCCTGTCGGCGAGCTGGCCGTTGCTCAGCGCATCCGGCTTCCTGCTGATCGGCATCGGCGCGGCCAACCTCGCGCCGTTGTTCATGAGCCAGGCGAGCCACATACCCGGGGTCGAGCCGGGCCTCGGCGTTGCCGCAACAGCGACCGGGCTGACCGCGGGCTTTCTGCTGGCGCCGCCGCTGATCGGCTTCGTCGCCCAGGCCTTCGCCCTGCCATTCGCGCTCGGGCTGACCATCGCGGCCGGGCTTTTCATCGCCGCCGGAGCCTCGCGACGCACCTGGACCGACGTCTCCGCCCCGGCCTAGGCCGTAACGGCTCGCTCGCCCGGCCGGGCAGTCGGAATCGCCGCTGCACGTGGCGAACTCAGGCCGGCGAACCGCCCCACCCGCTCATCCCCGCGAAAGCGGGGATCCAGACCTCCAGTCGATGCAGGCGCCCCCCTGAGGGCCTGCCCTCTCGCCGTCCTAAGCCCACCCACGTCGCCATCCTGAGGTGCTCCGCGAAGCGGAGCCTCGAAGGACGCGCAGACAACCCCGTCGCATAGACGACGCGCGGAACACACCTCCACCTAGCGTCCGCCAACGGCACGCACCTGCAACACGACTCTGCGATCATCCAGATGATGAAGACTGGAAGGAATGAGCCGTGCCCGTGCGGGAGCGGCAAGAAGTTCAAGAAGTGCTGTTTGGGTACCGCCAAACCGGCTGCGCCACCGACGCCCATGCCGGAACGCGACTCTGCATTCCTTGCTCGCGCTCAAGCCATCCTCCGGCAGCGTCAGGCCTCGGGAAGCCTATCGTGTCATGGATGGATGAGGCGAGCGGCTTCCGACGGCGCCCCCTGGCGTGATCGGTCCGGACTTGTCTGGTGTGGCCGGTCTAGAAACGCCTAGTCTGACACAAACAGCCCAAGTCCGACTTATCTGGATGCTTTTTGATCGAGATCAACGCTGGGTCCTGTCAGCGACATGTATCCTTCGGGGTGAGAGCGACGTTGCTTGCCGCGTCGCGTAGCGTGGCCGTCACGGTCCGCTTGAATTAGAGGCGCGGAGCGGAGGTTTCGGAGCTCTTCACAAAGAAGAGGGAGGAACCCATGCGTTGCCCTGGTCTCGCGGTTGCGCCGGCATTTTGCCTGCTTGCTTTTGCATCGGGCCCGGCGCTTTCACAGGACGCAAATCTCGGAAAAGTCGAGTTTGAGGCGAATTGCGCGGCGTGCCACGGCCCGTCGGGCAAGGGCGACGGCCCGTTCGCCGAGTACATCACGACACCCGTCGCAGATCTGACCCTGCTGGCCAACAAGAATAACGGCCAATTTCCAGCCGACAGGGTCCGGGAATTCGTCGACGGACGCGCGGAGGTAGCTCAGCACGGAACCCGCGACATGCCGATCTGGGGTGCCGAATACAATGCGCAGGCTGTCGAGTATTTTCGTGAGGTCTGGAAGATCGAAGACCCGGTCTCGTTTGTGAAGGATCGGATTGATGCCCTGGTTGCCTACGTAGAGACTCTTCAGGAGCCCTAGTCGACGACTGACAATCTCTCGACCGGCGCCAGTCCCGCCCGGTCGCGTCTGCTGCGTTTGAAGTGGCGGCAAGCAGAACGAGGGTACGTATGCCAAAGCACTCATTGAACGTCAGCGTCTGCTTGACCGCCTTGGTGGCGGTCGGTGTCGCATGTACTCCCGCGGTGGCTCAGGATGGCATCATCGGTGTCGAGGAATACAGCCTGAGCTGTGCCGTCTGTCATGGACCAGGCGGAAAGGGGGATGGCCCGATGGCCGACATCCTGACCGTCAAGCCGGCGGACCTCACGACTCTCGCCAGAAAAAACAACGGCGAATATCCTTTCCTCCGCGTCTTCCAGACGATTGACGGACGGACACAGGTTACGGGTCACGGCAACCGGGCAATGCCCATCTGGGGCGATCGATACGAAGTCCAATCCGGCGTTGAGCCTGGCACCTACGGTTCGGAACTCCTCGTTCGCAGCCGGATCCTGGAGTTGGTCTATTACGTCCAGACGCTTCAGCAGAAGTAAGGGCGGCCGTCGCGGTACCGTCAGTTATTCTGCCAAGGAGCGAGACAATCCTTGGACGATTGCCCGGGAGGCCTCTGACAGGAGAGGCACATTCCGAGCGAAGAAACGTGTGGGCGTGGGCGACAAAGTCAGCATCAGGCGACCTGCCAGATTCACGCTCCACCCTTGCCCCCCACCCCGACATCCGGGATAAAGGCGGCCTGCTTCGCTCCCGTGCGCCCAGCCTGATTCGACGGTCGCCGGCGCCGCCACCGGAAGCCCGCGATGCCTTTCTTCACCATCCCCTTCCCGGCGATCGATCCCGTCCTCATCGAGATCGGCCCGTTTTCGCTGCGCTGGTACGCGCTCTCCTACATCGTCGGCATCTTCCTCGGCTGGTGGTATGCAAAGCGCCTCGTCGGCAATCAGCGCATCTGGGGGCCGGCCGGCTCGCCGATGAAGCCGACCGACATCGACGACTTCGTCGTCTGGTGCACGCTGGGCATCATCCTCGGCGGACGGATCGGCTACGTCCTCTTCTACGACCTGCCGCGCTTCCGGGAACACCCGATGGAGATCTTCGCCCTCTGGCAGGGCGGCATGTCCTTCCACGGCGGCTTCCTCGGCACGACGCTGGCGATGATCCTCTTCTCCTGGCGGCGGAAGATCCCGACCTGGTCGCTGATCGACGTCATCGCCCCCTCTGTCACCTTCGGCCTCTTCCTCGGCCGGCTCGCCAATTTCATCAACGGCGAGCTCTTCGGTCGCTATGCCGACGTCCCCTGGGCAATGGTCTTTCCGCTCGGCGGGCCGGAGCCGCGCCACCCGAGCCAGCTCTATGAAGCGGGGCTCGAAGGCCTCGCCCTCTTCGTCTTCCTCCGCATCCTCACCAACCACTACGGCAAGCTCCAGAAGCCGGCCTTTGTCTCCGGCGCCTTCGCCTTCGGCTACGGCCTGGCGCGGACCTTCGCCGAATTCTTCCGCGAGCCGGACATCCAGATAGGCTACCTCGCCGGCGGGCTGACCATGAGCATCCTGCTGTCGATCCCGATGATCTTCGCCCGCATCGCCGTCATGGTCTGGGCATCGCGGCGGAAGCCCGCCGTCCGGCCGGCCGC
>JAGRKY010000199.1 GCA_020442095.1 Bauldia sp. | reverse complement strand
GCGCTGGTCGGCGAGAGCGGCTCGGGCAAGTCGCTGCTCGCGCATACCATCGCCGGCATCCTCAGCCCGGCCGCGAAGGTTTCCGCCGACCGCCTCGAATTCGCCGGGGTCGATCTCACCGCCCCGAACGGCCGGGCCTTCGCCGACCTCCGGGGGCGCGAGATCGGCATCATCTTCCAGAACCCGCGAGCCGCGCTCAATCCGGTCCGCACCATCGGCCGCCAGATCGCCGACGTCATCCGCGAGAACCGGGGCCTGCGCTTCGGCAAGCTCGCGGAGGCCGTCCAGGGCGCGCTCGGCGCGGTGCGTATCCCCGACCCCGCCGTCCGGCTGAAGGCTTATCCCGGCGAGCTGTCAGGCGGCATGTGCCAGCGGGTGATGATCGCCATCGCGCTCGCCGGCGACCCGTCGCTGCTGATCGCCGACGAGCCGACAACCGGGCTCGACACCACCACCCAGGCCGCGATCCTCGACCTGATCGTCGGCCAGGCCCGCGCCCGCGGCATGGCGGCGCTGCTCATCACCCACGACCTCGCGCTCGCCCGGGCCTATGCCGACCGGATCGTCGTCATGCATGCTGGTCAAATCGCGGAGGAGGCGCCGACCGAGCTGTTGTTCAAGGCCGCGCGCCATCCCTATTCGGCGGCGCTGATCGGCGCGACGCCCGCGGATGCCGGCGCGGTCGCCGATCTCAAGGGGATTCCCGGCACCATGCCCGATCTCGGCGCCGACACGCCCGCCTGCCGATTCGCCGGCCGCTGCACGCGGGTCCTCGACCGCTGCCGCAGCGAGCGGCCGCCGCTTGCCGCCGACGCAGGCCGGCACGCCACAGCCTGCTGGTCGCCGCTATGACCCGGCTCGTCGAAACGATCGGCCTGAAGAAGCAGTTTCCGGTCGGAAAGGGACGGATGCTCCATGCGGTCGACGGGGTCGACATGGCGCTTGCCGCCGGCGATTCGATCGGCGTGGTCGGCGAGAGCGGCTCGGGCAAGTCGACGCTGGCGCGCCTGATCGTCCGCCTGATCGATCCGAGCGACGGCGCGATCCAGTTCGAGGGCCGTGACATATCCGGGATTCCGGCGGCGCGGTTCGCAGCCGATCCCGCCCGCCAGGCGATCCAGTTCGTCTTCCAGAATGCCGACGACGCGCTCAACCCCGCCTTCTCGATCGCCCGGAACATCGCCATCGGCCTCGGCCGTTTTCGCCTCGACGACGCGACGATAGCCCGGGTCCGGGAGATCGCCGCCGAGGTGGGGCTCGCGCCCGAGCACCTGTCGCGGCGGCCGCACCAGCTCTCCGGCGGCCAGCAGGCCCGCGCCGGCATCGCCCGGGCGCTCGTCTCCGATCCCCGCCTGCTGGTGCTCGACGAGCCGACGGCGTCGCTCGACGTCTCGGTGCAGGCGACCGTGCTCAAGCTGATCGACGGCCTCCGCCAGCGCCACGGCGTCGCCCTCGTCTTCGTCTCCCACGATCTCGAGGTGGTGCGGCTGATGTGCCGGCAGGTGCTGGTGCTCTATCTCGGCCGCGTCGCCGAGATCGGCCCGGTCGAAACGGTGCTGGCCGCGCCGCGCCATCCCTATACCCGCGCGCTGGTGGCGGCGACGCCGGGCCGCGGCAAGCCCCGGGCGCTGCCCGGCGAGCCGACGAGCCCGATCGACCCGCCGCAGAATACCTGCCTCTTCGCCAGCCGCTGCCCGCTTGCGGTCGACCGCTGCCGGATCGAGCGGCCGTTGCTGCGCACCGTCGCCGGCCGTCAGGTCGCCTGCCACCGTGCCGAGGAGGTTAGGGCCGAGGAGGTCGGGGCCGAGGCGGCCGCGGTCAGTGAACCTGCGGGGTATTGACCCAGATGATGCGGGCGACCGTGTCGCCGGTGTTGCGGTAGCCGTTGGTGAGGTGGGCCTTGAAGAAGAAGGAGTCGCCGGCCTTCATGTGATAGGTCGTGCCGTCGATCAGCAGGTCGACCTCGCCTTCCAGCAGGTAGCCCACCGCCTCGCCCTGATGGGTGATCGGGTCGTCCTTCACGCCCCCCGGCGCGACGTTGTGGATATTGGCCTCGAGCAGGTTGCCGGCGGCGAAGGGAACCAGCCGCTCATAGGTGACGCCGGTGCCGCCGCGGAGCGCGTCGCCTTCGACCTTGATGCGGTCTTCCGGCGTCAGGACCAGCTTGTGCTCGTCGATCTCCAGCCCGAAGAACGACGCCATGTCGCGGTCGAGCGCGACGACGATCTTGTCGAGCATGACCAGCGATGGCGTGACCTTGCCGCCCTCGATCTTGGAGATCATGCTCTCGTCGCAGCCGACCGCCTGCGCCAGGTCGCGCATCAGCATGCCCTTCAGGATACGCGCATGGCGGATGCGGGCGCCGACCTGCAAATGGCCGGCACCGGTATCCGCTGCCCGTCCTGCTCCTGCGCGACTCATTCTGACGTCTCCCCCGGAAATATCGGCTGATCCTACGGATGCCGGCGATCGGCGCAAGTCGCGTGCACCCGCGTCACGTTGCCGGGCGGGCCCCGGCACGAGGCCGCAGGCGACCGGCCTCCAGCGCTTCCGGCGCGCTGCGGATTGCTGCCGGATTGCTGCGCCAAGACCTCGATAGGTCTGACGCGACAGCGCTTTCGCGCCTTCTGGAGAATATGTGTTAAATTGTATTAACCATATGATATATATACGTAATTTTGGACACCCCTCTGCAGAAGTTGTAACTTTCTGAATACCCTTTTTCGCTAGCCTTGACGTTGCAGCCAGCCCTTTGTTCACACAGGCGACACCGTCATGGCGATTTCGGAAACTGCGCCCGGGCCGGGAAAAAGTGCCGTTTCCAGCGTCAAGCCGGCGTTGTTCGAGAAGGCACGTGGTTTCCGCTTTGGCATTGTCGGCCAGATGGTGCTCTCGACCGCGGTGGTCGGCGCCATCGTCATCGCTGCGCTGTCGATTTCCATGTATCGCGGCGGCGCCGATATCCTGCTGCAGAACGAAGTCGGCAAGCTGGCTGGCGCGACCGACGTTTCGGCCGCCCGACTGAACGCCCGATTCTCCTTCTACCGGGCGGACGCGCTCTTCCTGTCGAAGACCCCGCCGATCCAGGGGATCGTCAGATCCGCGCAGAATTCCGGTGTCGACCCGGTCGACGGCTCGACGGAGAGCCTGTGGGTCGGGCGTCTCGCAACCATCTTCACCGCGATGATCACCTCCCGCCCCGAATTCTATCAGGTGCGGTTCCTTGATGATCACGGACAGGAGACCGTTCGCGTCGACCGCAAGTCCGACGGGAGCATCGTGCAAACCCCGCCAGACGCGTTGCAGGACAAGTCGACCCACGCCTATTTCGTCGATTCCATCGCGCTTTCGGAGGGGCAGGTCTACATTTCGACCATCAACCTCAATCGGGAATTCGGCGAGATCGAGGTTCCCCACCGGCCGGTGGTCCGCTTCGCGACCCCGGCCTTCAGCGACAACGGGGATCGCCTCGGCGTCATCGTCATAAACGTCGACATCCAGTACCTGTTCGATCAGGTCACGCCCCGCGGCGGCGGCCGGATCATCGACATGATCGCCAACGACCAGGGCGACTATCTCGATACCCCGGACAAGGGGCGCGCTTTCGGCTTCGACCTCGGCCACCGCTACCTGATCCAGGAGGAGATCCCGCCTTTCGCACCGCTGTTCGATATGGGGGGCCCCGACCAGTACGAAGGTGTCGTCGACTACGACTCCCATCGCTATGTCGCGTCGGCGCGGCGTGTTCCCTTCGATCCGGAAAACCCGCAGCGCTTCCTGGTGGTCACCCAGATGTCGCCGGAAGGCGTGATGTCGGGCGCATTGGCGGAATTGCGGAACAACGCCGTCTTCCTTGCATTGGGATTGCTCGTCGTCAGCGCCATCGTCATCGCATGGCTGGCGCACCGGATCGCCCGCCCGCTTCACGAGGTGACGGCGGCGGCGTCCACCCTCGCGGCCGGCGGCAAGGATATCGACCTCAGCAACGCGATCCAGCGCAACGACGAGACCGGCGAGCTGGCCCGCGCCTTCACGCGGATGGCAACCAACGTCACCGAGCGCGAGGAAGAGCTGATGCGCTCCAACCAGGAGCTGGCCCAGTTCGCCTATGTCGCCTCGCACG
>JAGRKY010000198.1 GCA_020442095.1 Bauldia sp. | reverse complement strand
GGCAAGGTCCGCCTGTCGATGAAGATGGTCGATCAGGAGACCGGCGAGGAGATCAAGCAGGACAAGGCCGCGGATGCCGCGGACGCCGCCGAGGCGAGCTGATCCACCTCACTCTGTTTGAGGACTCGAACGGCCGGCGGTTTCGCCGGCCGTTTTCGTTTGTGCACGCGCCTTTCGGCCGGGCAAAGACGAATCGCAGAGATCCGGGCGGGAGACGAAGTCGAGGGACCGCTCGTGTGGACCGCCGCGCAACAAAGTTGCGGCGTGGTCGCCGCAGCCGATAATGCATGTCTCCTGCTGGCGACAGCCTGTTCAAAACTTGCGTTTTTCAGTCGACGCCGGATTGGGACTCAACAACCAGTGCGAGCCATGGCTATGAGATTTCCCGGGAGGAGTTAAGCTGGCAAAGCAATAACTGGTGCCTGGGCGCTCGACGCCGGTCGCCGTTATGGCGGAACGACTCCCGTGCGCACAACCATCCTCGTCCTGCTGGGCCTCATGCTTCTCTATTTGCTCGTCAGCAACGGCGCGATGCTCGCCGATCTGATGGCAAGATAGGCATCTGTTGGGTCTTTCAGCCGGCCTGCCGGTCCTCTTCGGACGCCCCGCCGCCGACATTGCCTTCGACCAGATCCTTACGGTCCAGATCGACGATCCGTCCAAATCCCGCGACGAGATGTCCACCGCCAATGACAAGGCGATAGAAGGCAAAATCCTTGAAATCCGCGTATCCGCGGGCCTCTGGATGCCGCCCGAGGAACCGCTGTCGGGCGGCCGGATCGTCGTCCACGACGACCGATCCAACGAGCGTCAGGCGGCTCCCAGCAAGCGGATCGCCATCCTCCCCGCCCGGCGCGACAAGGAGCAGGGAGGCGCGCGGGTCACGCTTGAGGTTCCGTGTGTGGACCGCGAGATCGGAGAGGAGGAGCACCGGCTCTCCCGCCGCGGTCGTCGCCACCGTCACCATCGACGCGAAAGGCGCGCCCTGCCGGTCGAGGGTCGCGAGCGTCGCCGTGCCGGCCGCCTGCAGAACCTGCCTTGCTTCCCTGGCCGCTGAGAAGTCGTCGTCGCGCATCGTCTCTCCCCGGCTTGCGTCGATTCGAATTTCCGTATCCATTCCCGGGTCCCGGGTCGACGGTTTTCGTTCGGGCCCTATGTCCCCCCATCATCAGGCCGTTGTAAGACGGCTTTGGTTTGACCAAGTTCCGGCGTCTCGCGGAGGATCGATTTTCCTGATGTCGAAGTTCCATGATCTCTTCATCCGCAACCAGCGGTGGGCCGAGCGCATAAAGCAGGCCACGCCGGACTATTTCCTCAAGCTCGCCGCACAGCAGAGCCCGGATTTCCTGTGGATCGGATGTTCGGACAGCCGGGTTCCGGCGAACGAGCTTCTCGATCTGCCGCCGGGCGAGGTCTTCGTCCACCGCAACATCGCCAACGTCGTCGTGCCCTCGGATCTCAATTGCCTTTCGGTGATCCAGTTCGCGGTCGAGGTCCTCAAGGTCCGCCACATCATCGTCTGCGGTCATTATGGCTGCGGCGGCGTCCGCGCGGCCATGTCCTGCGAGAACCACGGGCTGATCGACAACTGGCTGCGCCACATCCGCAATGTCCACCGGCTGCATGCCGATCGCTTCGAGCATATCCACGACGAGGAGGAGGTGCTCGACCGGCTGTGCGAGCTGAATGTCGTCGAACAGGTCCATAATGTCTGCGCCACGACCATCATCCAGGATGCCTGGGACCGCGGCGAAGATGTGCTCGTCGAAGGCTGGGTCTACAGCATCCGGGACGGCATCCTGAAGGGCCTGTGCTCGCGCAGCCGGGAAAACCGGCACGTCGGCCCGCAGGACCCGATGTTCCTGGGCAAGGTCGCCGCAGACTAGCGGGAAACGGGTCCCGACGCCCGCCTACTGGAAACGCTCTATCCCGAAGGGCAGGAGCTGCCTGTCGCCGCGCCCGGCGACCATCGCCGAGACATGGCGGGCAGTGACCGCGGAGAGAGTCAGTCCCAGATGGCCGTGGCCGAAGGCGAAGACGATTCGCGGATCGCGCGGATCGCGGCCGATGACCGGCAGCGAATCGGGGGTCGACGGGCGGCGTCCCATCCATTCCGAGCCGCCCGTTTCCGGTAGCGTCGGCATGTAGCGCCGCAGCGTGCGGCGCATCGCCTCGCTGCGCATGAAGTTGGCCGGCGCCTCGGGAGAGGCGAGCTCGACGGCTCCGCCGACACGCAATCCGTCGGCGAGCGGTGTCACCGCAATGCCGAACTGGGCAAGGACGA
Source organism: Bauldia sp. (assembly GCA_020442095.1). The sequence goes on along the minus strand of JAGRKY010000198.1, from coordinate 12,488 downwards.
GCGGCACCGACAGCCCGACCGGGTTGCCGGAGAAGGTGATGTTGTAGCCGCGCTCGGCCTCGAGAAGCACCTTCAGCCCGAGATCGCGGACGAGATCACGCGACCAGACACCCGCCGCGACGACGATCCGGTCGAAGGGCAGGTCTCCCCCCTCGGATGTGATCACCGATACCTCGCGGTCGTCGCGGTGGATGGTGACGATGTCGCTTCGCGACAGCGTGGCCGAAGCGGCAATGCGCTGCCGCAGCGCCTCGAGGATCGCGGCCGGGCTCGATACCATCCAGTAGTCGGGGACGAAGACGGCGTTGGTGAAGCGGCCGCCGAGCGCCGGCACCATGCGCCGCGCTGCTTCCGGCGCGATCTCGTTGACCTCGATCCCGTGGCGTCGCCGTATCGTCCACTCCGCCCTTGCTTCCTGATAGGCGCCGGGTCCGTCGATGATGTGGAGCGCGCCCGTCCTCTGCATATGACCGGAAAGCCCGGCCCGTCGCGCCAGCTCCTGGTGGTCGGCGAGGGCGGAAGCCATCAGGCCTGCGAGCGCCTCGGTCGATTCCTCGACCCGCGCCGGCCGCGACGCCGCCAGGAAGCGCGTGAGAAATGGCAGGAGGCGCGGCACGTCGCGGGTGCGCAGGGCAAGCGGCCCCAGCGGATCGAGGAGCCATCCCGGAACCGACGCAAGAATTCCCGGTCGGGCGAGCGGCGTGATCTCGGGCAGCGCGATCAGGCCGGCATTGCCGCCGGAAGCCGGGCGCTCGTTGATCGCCCGTTCGAAGACCGTCACCTTGTGCCCATCGGCGATCAGCCATGCCGCGACGGCACAACCGACGATTCCGCCGCCGATGACCGCGATCGTCGCCATGCCCCGCTAGACAGCCCCGTGCGACTTTTCAGCCGGAATGCAGGCGCGCGACCGGTCGCCGTCGCAAGCCGCGATGCCGCCGTGCTGGTGCCCCAAAATGACCATCCCCGAATGACTAAAGGTACCGGCAACCTACATGGGGCCGTCCCGACGTCAACTGATCGCGGGACGGCGCGGCATTTGGAGACAGGATCGCCGGGATGGAGTCCTGCTGGCGTGAAAATGGACAGAGATGAATAATCTTTTGTTCGAAAACAGGCTATATACGCTCACGCGATGTGACGGGCGTCACTGCCGATGGTCGTCTTTCGTTAATTATCGCGAGACCGGCGTGCGATAGGCTGCGCTGCGACGATGTTCGTTTTTTCGCCGATGTGAGGATTGTCCCGGGTGGCTTCTCGATCAAACGCCTCAGCCGCTGTCTCCGGCCGGTCGGAACTGGCTTCCGCCATTTACGATTGCCGGCGGGCCCTCGTCGGCATCATCATCTTCAGCGGCATCATGAATATCCTGACCCTGACCGGTCCGCTCTTCATGCTGCAGGTCTATGATCGCGTGGTTCCGAGCCAGAGCATCCCGACGCTGCTCGCGCTCGCCGCCATCGCCGCATTGCTTTACATGTCGCTCGGCTTCTTCGACCAGATCAGGGCGCGCATTCTGGTCAGGATCGGCGCCTATCTGGATGAAGTCGTCCATCCGAAGGTGTTCAAGGCGGTGGTCACCATGCCGCTGCGCAACAAGCTGCCGGGCGACGGCCTCCAGCCCCTGCGCGACCTCGATCAGATCCGGACCTTCGTCTCTTCCGGCGGTCCCGCCGCCTTCGCCGACATGCCGTTCCTTCCGATCCAGGTGACGATCTGCTTCCTGATCGATCCGCTGATCGGTTACGCCGTCATCTTCGGCGCGACGGTCATCTTCTTCCTGACGCTGGCGACGGACCTGTCGGTCGGCGCCGCCTCGCTGGAAGCATCCGAGAAGAGCAGCCAGCGCTTCGCGGTGATCGAGGCCGGGCGGCGAAACGCCGAGGTGCTGCGGGCGCTCGGCATGTCCGGCCGGCTCGCCGAACGCTGGGGCGAGGTCAACCGGTCCTACGAGGCGAGCCACCTGCGGGTGCTCGAGCGGTCGGGCGCCTTCTCCGGCGCCTCCAAGGTATTCCGCATGATGTTCCAGTCGGCGCTGCTCGCCCTCGGCGCCTATCTGGTGATCGAGCACGGCGCTTCCTTCGGGACCATCATCGCCGCGTCGATCCTCGGCGCCCGCGCGCTGCAGCCGATCGAGCAACTGGTCGCCAACTGGCGCGGCTTCGTTGGCAGCCGCCAGGCCTGGAACCGGCTGAACCGCCTGCTCGCCCAGTTTCCGGCGACCGAGGACCCGATGCCCCTGCCGCAACCGAAGGCGAGCCTCGATGTCGAGAATCTCGCGGTCGTGCCGCCGGGGTCGAACCGGCCCTCGGTGGTCGATGTCAGCTTCACCTTGCGGGCCGGGAACGCGCTTGGCGTCATCGGGCCGAGCGGCGCCGGCAAGTCCTCGCTGGTCCGGGTCGTCATCGGCGCCTGGTCGCCGGCACGCGGCCGGGTCAGGCTCGATGGTGCCGCGCTGGAGCAATGGCATCCCGATGCCCTAGGCCGGCACATCGGATACCTGCCGCAGGACGTCGAGCTCTTCGCCGGGACGATCGCCGAGAACATCTCGCGCTTCGAGCCGGATGCCGAGCCGCCCCAGATCGTCGCGGCGGCCCAGGCCGCCGGCGTGCACGACCTGATCCTGCACATGCCGAACGGATATTCGACCGATATCGGCGAAGGCGGGTCGGCCCTGTCCGCCGGCCAGCGCCAGCGCGTCGCGCTTGCCCGCGCGCTCTATCGCGATCCCTTCCTCGTCGTCCTCGACGAGCCCAATTCCAATCTCGACGCCGAAGGCGATGCCGCCCTCAGCCGTGCGATCATGTCGGTTCGCAAGCGTGGCGGAATCGCCATCGTGGTCGCCCATCGGCCGAGCGCACTCGAGGCGGTCGATATGGCGCTTGCCATGGTCAACGGCGGCGTCGCCGCCTTTGGCGAGAAGGACGAAGTCCTGCGCAAGGTGCTGAAGCCTTCCGCGGCGGCGATCAAGGATCAACAACAGCGCGAAGAGGCGACGACATGAGCGACCAGGGCTCGTTTGTGCTGGCGGCGCCGAAGAAGGAGCACCCCCACAAGACGTCGATCCGCAGCGGATTGCGACGTCATCTGTTCGTCGGTGGCCTGGCCTTCTGCGTCCTTGTCTTCGGTCTCGGCGGCATGGCGGCGACGTTGAATTTCGCGTCCGCCGTGGTGACCGGCGGGCGGCTTGTCGTCAGTTCCAACGTCAAGCGCATCCAGCACGCCGACGGCGGTACCGTGACCGAGATCAACGTCAAGGACGGCGATCATGTCGAGGCGGGCGAAGTCCTTGTCAAGCTGGACCCGACGATGGCCGCCGCCAACCTCGCGATCATCACCAAGGGCCTCGACGAGGAAGTCGCCCGCAGGGCGCGGCTCCAGGCCGAGCGCAGCGGCCTGACGGAGCTGACCTTCCCCGACTCGCTGACTTCCCGGGCGTCGGTGCCCGAGGTGGCGGAGGCGATGTCGATCGAGAAGCGGGCCTTCGAGCTGCGCCTGGCCGCCCGTGAGGGGCAGAAGGAGCAACTGCGCAAGAAGATCGCCGAGCTCGAGCAGCAGCTGGTTGGCGTCAAGGCGCAGGAAGATGCCGTCAGCCGCCAGATCGACCTGACCAAGGATGAGGTCGCCGGTCTGCGCGAATTGCGGAAGAAGGACCTCGTCGGCACCGACCGGATGGCCGACGCCGAGCGCCGGCTCGCCCAGCTCGACGGCCAGTATGGCCAGCTCGTCGCCTCCGCGGCCCAGATTGGCGCGGAGGTCGCCCAGGCAGAGCTGCAGATACTCCAGGTCGATCAGGATGTTCGCAGCGAGGTGTCGCGCGAACTTGCCGATGCCGGTTCCAAGATCAACGAGCTGACCGAACGCAAGATCGCGGCGGACGACCAGCTCAGGCGCCAGGACATCACGGCGCCGATCAGCGGCACCGTTTATCAGGTTGCCGTGCACACCGTCGGTGGCGTGGTCGGCAAGGGCGAGCAGATCATGCTGGTCGTGCCCGAGAAGGACCTCCTCGTCGTCGAGGCGCCGGTCAAGCCCCAGGAGGTCGACCGGGTCCATCCGAACCAGGAGGCGGTGCTCCGCTTCACCGGTTTTGGCAGCCGCAACACGCCCGAGTATGAGGGCACCGTCGAGACGATCTCGCCCGACGTGGTGATCGACGAGCGGACGGGACAGGGCTACTACCGGGTGCGCGTCACGGTCCCGCAGAAGGCCCTCGACGATCTCGGCACGAAGCTGGTTCCCGGCATGCCGGTGGAGGTCTTCATCTCGACCGGCGAGCGGACTGTGCTGTCCTACCTTGTCCGGCCGCTCGGCGACCAGATCATGCATACCTTCCGGGAACGGTGAGCGGAAAAAAACCGTTCGCGGCGCGAAATCATGTGATGCCGATCACAGACGGTTAACGCCACGTCGTCTATTTTCACGACGATGGGAACACGGACTGGATCAGGCGATGACGCCGGGGAGGACGCGATGACGGATATCACTGCCGGACGGTTTGCGTCCGATCTTTTTTCTGCAGACGAATGGAGCGAGACGGACGGCAATGTCCGCCAGTTTCTCGCGACCGCTGCGCGCTATGTGTTTTCCGGCATAGCAGCGCCGTCGGCACCGGCCGCGCGCAACGCTACCTCGGGCCGGAGAAATCCCGGAAAGTGAGGCCTGGCCGCGAAGGCCGGGTATCGAAAGGGCCGCTCTGTGATGGAGCTGGCCCTTTTTTCTTGTCCGATCGACGGGAACCGGCCGGAATCGAGGTTCGCGCTCAACCGCAGTTTGTGGCACAAGCAGACGTCGCGTCATCGAATCGAGACGGTCGGGAGGACCCTTGCAGCGCGTCGGAACAGGCATTGTCGGCTGCGGCAATATCAGCGCCGCCTATCTCCGGGCGGCGGCAGGCTTCCCGATCCTCGACGTCAGGGCGGTGGCCGATATCAACCCCGATGCGGCGCGATCGCGTGGGCAGGAATTCGGGATCGCGGCGAAATCCGTCGACGCGCTGCTCGCCGATCCGGACATTGAGGTCGTCATCAACCTGACGGTGCCGCTGGCGCATGTCGAAATCGGCCTCAGGGCAATCGATGCCGGCAAGCATGTCCATTCGGAAAAGCCGCTCGCCGTCACCGTCGCCGAAGCGAGGCCGCTGCTGGCTACCGCGCGCGACAGGGGCGTTCGGGTCGGCTGTGCGCCGGACACGTTTCTCGGCGGTGCCCACCAGACCTGCCGCAAGCTGATCGACGGGGGAGCGATCGGGACGCCAATCGCCGGAACCGCCTTCTTCATGTGCCCGGGCCACGAGCGCTGGCATCCCAATCCGGGCTTCTACTACCTGGTCGGCGGCGGGCCGATGCTCGACATGGGACCCTATTACATCACCGATCTCGTCAACTTGCTGGGTCCGGTCCGTCGCGTCTCCGGTATCGCCTCGCGGACCCGGGCGGAGCGGACGATCACCAGCGAGCCGCTCAACGGCACGGTCGTCCCGGTCGAGGTGGCGACCCACGTCGCCGGTACGCTCGAATTCGTTTCGGGCGCGGTCGTGACGGTCGTGATGAGCTTCGATGTCGCGCGTCACCGCCACCGGCCGATCGAGATCTACGGCAGTGCGGGCGCGATGTCGGTCCCCGACCCGAACAATTTCGGCGGCGAGATCGGGATCGCGACCGCCGACGAGGACTGGCGGACGGTGGCGACCGAGCATGGCTATGCCGATGGCAACTTCCGGATCATCGGGGTCGCCGACATGGCGCATGCGATCCGGACCGGACGTCCGCATCGCGCCAGCGGCGAACTCGCCTTCCATGTCCTCGAGGTGATGGAGGCGTTCCAGCGCTCCTCCGATGAGGGCAGGCACATCGCGATCGAAAGCCGGCCGGAACGGCCGGCGGCGTTGCCGGTCGGCCTCGAGGCCGGGGCGCTCGACTGAGGCAGGGGCCGGGAGGGAGAACGGGCATGCGGGAAGCGTTGATCGTCTGGGGCGGCTGGAGCGGTCACGAGCCGGAAGAGGGCGCGGCCGTCGTCGCCGGCATGCTGCGGGAAGAAGGGTTCACGGTGCGGGTCGAGAACACCACCGCCGCCTTTGCCGACCCGGCGATCGCCGATCTCAGCCTGATCGTGCCGATCTACACGATGTCGCAGATCGCCAGGGAGGAGGTCGAGAACCTCACCCGGGCGGTCGCCGGCGGTGTCGGTCTCGGCGGCTACCATGGCGGCATGTGCGACGCCTTCCGCGAGGCGGTCGAATACCAGTTCATGTGCGGTGGCCAGTGGGTCGCCCATCCGGGCAACATCATCGACTACCGGGTCAACATCACCCGCCGCGACGACCCGATCATGGCGGGGATAGACGATTTCGACTACCGGTCGGAGCAGTATTACATGCACGTCGACCCGTCGAACGAGGTGCTGGCGACCACCACCTTTTCAGGCGATCACGCGCCGTGGATCGACGGTGTCGTCATGCCGGTGGTATGGAAGCGTCACCATGGCGAGGGCCGCGTCTTCTATTCCTCGCTTGGCCATGTCGCGAGCGAATTCGAGGTCCCGCAAATGCGCACCATCCTCAGGCGCGGCCTTCTCTGGGCGGCGCGATAGCGGATTTGCGGGCGATCCGCAGTCAGCAGAAGTCAGCCGGATCGGGCGCGTAATGGGAGGAACCGAGCCAGTCGGACCGCCCCACGTCGCCATCGCTGTCGACGACGGCAAGCCGCGGCCGTGGCGTCGATGTCGTCGCCTCGCGCCAGCGGTCGACGACGGCGCTGATGAAATCGCCGTCGACTTCACCGACCGACTGGAGGTCGCGATTGCTCTTGCCGGCGTGGGATTGCGGGACGCGGTCGCGCGGCACTTCCGAGAAGTGGAAACGGGTCGGCAGCGCGACGCCCTCGCCGAACGCGATCGCCTCGGCGGTGCCGAGCGACGGCAGGAAGTTGAGCAGGCTCGACCCGGCATCCGGAATCGCCGACTGGACGATCGCCTGGTCGCGATCGTTCGACAGGCGCATGGCGAAGACCGTGCTGCATTGTGACAGGATGGTCGGGTCGAGCTCGGCCGGCCGCTGCGTCACGGCGGCGAGATAGACCCCGTATTTGCGACCCTCCTTGGCGATCCGCGACAGCGCCTTGCGGGTCGGCCCGAAGCCGAGACGCCGGTCCGCCGGCACGTAGCGATGCGCTTCCTCGCAGGCGACGAGGATCGGTGCGGCGCCGTCGCTCCAGGTGCCGAAGTCGAAGGCCATCCGGCACAGCACCGAGACCACCGAATCGACCACCTCGGACGGGAAGCCGGCGAGCTGCATCACGGTGATCGGCTGGCCCTTCGGTGGCAGCCGGAAGAGCTCGGCGATCACCCCGGCCATGATGTCGTCGACGAACAGGTTGTCGAACATGAAGGCATAGCGGCTGTCGTGGCCGAGGCTCTCGATGCGGCTGACCAGCCGCTGGTATTTCGTCCAGGACGACCGGTTCTCGAGCTTTCCCATCCGGTCCTTGATCAGGGAGACGAGATCGGAGATGCGATAGGGGATCGGCGTATCGGCGGTATGCCCGCTTGCCACCCGGCGGACGAGGGTGCGGTCGCTGCGGTTCGAGGCGTATTGCGCCTTGGCGGTCGGGATCAGCTCGCCGAGGATCTCGGTCTCCTCCTCGACGCCGGGACGGCCGCGGAAGAAGACGTCGACGATCTCCTCAAAATTGAACAGCCAGTAGGGCAGGCGCAGATTCTTGGGGCTGACGACCTTGGCCTGCTCGCCGAAGCAGCCGGCATATTCGTTATGCGGGTCGATCAGCAGGATCCGGAGGTTGGTGTTCTTCTTGAGGATCTCGTTGAGGATCAGCGACACGCTGGTCGACTTGCCGACGCCGGTCGTGCCGAGAATGGCGAAATGCTTGTGGAGCATCTCGTCGAAATTGACATAGGCCGGGATCGAGGAATCGAGCTGCAGCCGGCCGACCTCGATCGTCTCGCCGCCGGCGATGCGGTGGATCAGCTTCAGCTCTTCCGGACCGATCTCGGCGAGACGATCGCCGATCGTCGGGTAGTCGGTGACGCCGCGCTGGAAGAAGGCGTTGGCCTGGCCGTGGTTGCGGATCTCGCCGAGCAGGTCGATGTCGGCGAGAAGGTCCGCACCGTCGCCTTCGGAACGGGCGGTGAGCCTGGCGATGACGCCGACGACCCGCGAATGGTGGGTCTGCATGGCGACGAGGCGCCCGATCGTCAACCGGGTGGCACCATGACCGGTGGTGGCCGCGGCATCGAGGCGGGCAGTCGCCTGCGAGCCGTTGACCGACGTTACCACGCCGATCGGCCGTTCGCCGTCATGCAAGGGCATTGCCCGTCCCTCCGGATGCACGTTTCAGGCGACCAACGCGGGTCGCACCACCGGACAATCATGCCGTGTAAAGGTAAAGAACGCGTCATCATCGGAAGACGGATTCTCGGCATTCTCGCCGCCGGGTTCGGCCCGAAGCGGGTCGGCAGCGGCCCGGCGGCAGGCTCAACCGGCGCGCGTATCCGGTATCGTCAGGCCCGAGGCGGAGCCAAGGGCGGTGAGTGCCTCCGCGACGACCTCCGCGACCGGCGGCGCGACGTCGACGCGGATGGTCAGTTCGTCCGGTCCCGGCGGCTCGAGGGTGGCGAGCTGGCTGTCGAGCAGGCCGGGCGGCATGAAATGGCCCTTGCGGTTACCGATGCGGCTGGCGAGGACCTCCCGGCTGCCGTCGAGAAAGAGGAAGAGCAGCGGCCGCCCGGCGGCTGCGGTCAGCCGGTCGCGATAGGCGCGCTTCAGCGCCGAGCAGGCGGCGATGACACCGCCCGGCGTCTCGCCGATCGCCTTGCCGATGGCGTCGAGCCACGGCCAGCGGTCATCGTCGGTCAGCGGGACGCCCGACGACATCTTGCGGACATTGGCTTCCGGATGGAAGGAATCGCCTTCCAGCATCGGCAGGCCGAGCCGCTCGGCGAGCGCCTCGCCGATCACCGTCTTGCCGCTGCCGGCGACCCCCATGACGACAATGGCGGTCGGCTTGTTCCCGTCCGCCGCATCTTCCGTCATGCCAACCTCCCCCGATTCCGATTTTCCCGGCATGATCGCGGGCCGGCCCTCGCTTGGCAACGGGTCAGGCGTTGAGGCCGAAGGCGAAGAGAACGCGCAGGAACCACGGCCGGACGGCATGCGCCCTGCGTTGATCGAGCGCTGCGACGATGGTCGCCGCCGCCTCGTCCGGGGAGAGTTCGGGCAGGAGCCATTCCGGCGTTTTCGGCAGGTGGTCGCGACTGCCGGGATTGTGGTCCCAGTAGCTGCTCGACACGGTGCCGAGGGTGATCAGCGACACGCCGACGCCGGTGCCGCGCACTTCGCTGCGAAGCGCCTCGGCGAAGCCCTTGAGGGCGTGGCGCGCCGCGACATAGGCGGCCGCGTTCGGCCAGACGATCCAGGAGGCCGGCGAGGTGACGAAGGCGACGAGGCCGCTGCCGCGGGCGGTCATGTCCGGCAGGAAGGCGCGGGTGACCTGGAAGGCGGCGAGATAGGGCAGTTCCATCATCGCCCGCGCCTCGGCGATGGCGGTTTCGACGACGGGGAGCCAGCGACCCGCACCGGCATTGTTGACGACGATGTCCGGTGTGCCGTGCACCGTCCGGATTCGTTCGGTGACCTCGTCGACGGCGGCCGGATCCGACAGGTCGACCGGAAAGACCGTCGCCCTGCCGCCCTTGGCCGCGATCGCCGTAGCGACCTCGGCCAGCCGCGCCTCGTTGCGGGCAAGCAGAAGCAGCGTATCGCCCTGCGCGCCGAGACGTTCCGCTGTCGCCCGCCCGATACCGCTCGATGCGCCGGTGATGAGGATCAGCCGTCCTGCCATGGCATGTCCTTTCCGAAGCCGTGTGAGGTTCAGTAGCGCGGCCCGGATGGCGCGCGCGTTGCGGGAGGTCAAAGGCGCGCGCAATCGTTGCCGCGCCGGGTCACCGGGGCGGGTTGCGCCACATCTCCTCTCTCACGCCCCCGGATGTCCGAGGGGATGGCGGGCGCCGAAAGAACGCCTGCGGTGCCTCCGGCAAAAGGCGCCGGGGGCGGAGTGGGCGCTCGTCCTGCGCCCGCCGCGGTGGTTTCGGGCGTGTCCGGTCCACGCCGGGGGCACACGGGGGCAACCCCCGTGCGAAGGCCGGTGACCCCGACCTTCGTGAGCAGGCGGCGCCGTTGCCGGTTCGCCGTCCTTCGAGGCCCTTCCTTGATCCCGGAAACGCACCGGGACTGCATCCGCTAAACATCCGCGCCGGGTCTTTCGGGGCGGGATCCGGCGGAAAGCCACGCTCACGCACCCGTTGCCGCGCCGTTTGCCGGCGTGCGGCGCCGGCTTTCGCCGGCGGGTGGGTTGCCGCGCCTCCCGGCCGCTGCCTGCGGGGCGACGACCAGGACACCGCACCCCGCTCCATCGCTCGAACGCCTCCGGACGACGCCCTCGGGTGAGCGGGGATGGCCGGAGTATGCGGGCGGGGTCCGCGAGGGGGACAAGGTTTTTGTTATGCCCGGTAGGGCCGCGATTTGGCCGGCGCGGGGCCGCACACCCTCGGGCTTGACCCGAGGATCGGCCGGGGCTGCCAGAGCCCCAGCCACGAGGGGCACCGGCAAGAAGGCAAAGCGCTAGCGACCGGCGTCGCGCAAATGGCCCCCGATCCTCGGGTCAAGCCCGAGGATGACGGTGACGCGGGTGGGACGCGGGTGGGAGAGGAAACGCTCTCCGGTCTTGCGGACTCCGGATTAGACTGCTGGCCGGAACGAAGGAGCCCCGCCATGCCGAAGATCGATATCGCCGCCGTGCCCGCGCGGAAGGGCTCGGGCTATCCGCCGCCGTTCGATGCGCCCTGTGCCGATCGCATCCGCAAGCGCCTCGGCGACGCGGGCGGGCTCACCGATTTCGGCGTCAACCTGATGACCCTGCCGCCCGGCGGCTGGTCGAGCCAGCGCCACTGGCACAGCCACGAGGACGAGCTGGTCTTCGTGCTCGAAGGCGAGCTGACGCTGGTCGAGGACGACGGCGAGACGATCCTGAAGGCCGGCGATTGCGCGACCTTCCCGAAGGCGACCGGCAACGGCCACCACATGATCAACCGGTCCGGCGCGACGGCCGTTTACCTGGAGGTCGGCTCGCGCAACCCGGACGATCTCACCACCTGCTCCGACATCGACCTGATGAGCGCCAACGCCGACGGGCGCTTCGTGCGGAAGGATGGGCGGTCCTTTTAGAGAGCTAAATATCTCTTCGTTTGGCGACAGAATATTCTGTGTACTGACATTACTATTACATCTTCACGCAGCACAAAGACGATAAAGTCAAGCGATCTCAAGGCCGAGTCGTGAGGACGCAATGCTTCAATCCAAGACGCTTTTTGTTGTCGGGGCGGGAGCAAGCCAGGAGGCCGACCTCCCAACAGGCGAAGAATTGAAATTACGGATCGGAAATAAAACAAACATCTCTTTTAAAGACGGACGTACGCAAGTTAGTGGAAGTGAAAAAATTGTAGATGCGTTGCGCATTTATAGTAAGGAAAGAAAAGATAGAAATATCAACGATTATTTTGCTGCGGGGCGCTCAATCGCCGCGTCGATGTCTCTTGCTCCTTCGATAGATAGCTATATCGAGGCGCACAAAGGCAATGAGTATATTGAACTTTGTGCCAAGCTCGCTATCGTTGAAACTATCCTCGAATCGGAAAAAGCGAGTAAGCTGAAAGCAAATATCAGGTCAGTTGCAAATATTTTTTCCAAAATGAGCGAAAGTTGGTATACAAAAATATTTAGACTTCTGGCAGCAAAAACAAATAGAGAAAATGTTAATAATGCGCTTGATAATGTAGAATTTATTATATTCAACTATGATCGATGTGTCGAGCAATTTTTCCTGCATGCGTTGAGAGAATATTATGGAATTCAAAATGAACTTGCCGATAAGGTTGTTCAAGGTTGTTCGATAATACATCCTTACGGAACCGTTGGCGACCTTTCGCGTCATAGTCCTAACGGAATTGAATTTGGATCTGACGTTACCGGCGCAGAAATGCTTAATTTGTCATCGCATATTAGAACCTTTGGAGAGCAATATGATGACAAAGAGACCTTAAATAATATTCGAAAGAACGTCAGAGAGGCAGAAACTATAGTGTTTCTGGGTTTTTCTTTTCAAAAAATGAACATGGATTTGCTGGATTCGATCATGCCAGCTCATGCAAAAAGAATCTACGCGACTGCTTGTGGAATTTCGTCCCCGGACTGCGAGGCGGTGGAAACAGATATTGTAAGCGCTTTGCGCCTAACAGGAAATATGCCGCAAATGGTCATTCGAAATGATCTAAAATGCGCAGGGCTATTCGACGAATACTCGCGAGTCCTCGGATCGCACGTTGCAGGCGAACATTAAATTCTTGCGACGTTGCCCCGGTACTCAAACGTCCAGGTTCACCACGCTCAGCGCATTGTCCTGGATGAACTCGCGGCG
>JAGRKY010000197.1 GCA_020442095.1 Bauldia sp. | reverse complement strand
GTCGTTCATGCCGGGCTCCCGTCGAGAGCGCCGCTGGTCGCAGCATGGCGGGCGTTCAGCCAGTCGGCGAGTTCGCCCGCCGGTATCTCGCCCCTGATCGCCGCCACCGCCTTGTGGGTGCACTCGCGAAAGAAGGGCAGGAAGCCCGGACGGGTCGGGCGCAGGTAGGACCCCTGAAGGGTGGCGAGCGTATCGGCGAAGAAGTTCCGGGTCGCCCGGTTGACCTCCGGGTCGGTCCAGGCGGCGAGCGAGCCGGGCTGGCCGCCGGCGGTGACGTATTCGCCGCGCTGGAATTCGGGGCCGCAGAGATGGAGCGCGTAGCGGATCGCCTCGTCCTGGTGCCGGCACAGGCTGCTGACCCCGATGCCGGCGCCGCCGAGCAGCGCGCCGTGCGGCGGGGCCGCCGGAATATCGGCGAAAAGCAGATGCGGCTCTTCGGTCCGCGACGCGTAGTTCACATAGCCGAAGGCGAAGGGCACATAGACCACGTCGTCGTTGTGGATCATGTGCTCGAAGCAGCGGATCGGATTCCACGACCAGGAGTCGGGATGCGACAGGGCGGCGAGGTCGCGAAGGCGATCGACCACCTCGGCGACCGCGCCGGGAGCGAGAAACACGTCCGGCGACGCGCCGATGCGATGGCCGGCGGATTCGGCGCCTGTGATGATCAGGCACATGGCGTCGGTCGGAACCAGCGGCAGGCCGAGCCACTGTCCCTTCGCCGTCAGGCGCCGCCCCAGCGCCAGGACCTCCTCGTGTGACCTCGGCACCCGATCGCCGTAATCCGTCAGAAGATCCGGACGATAGGCGGCGACCTGCGCCGCGGCGTCGATCGGCAGCGCCCATTGCCGTCCTTCGGCCTGGTAGGACTGCCACGACCGGCCGACGGAATCGGCCTCGAAGGCGCGCCGCGTCCCGGCATCGAGCCAGGGATCGAAGGGGACCAGCAGCCCGTCGCGGGCAATCTCGCCGATGAAGGGGTGATCGAAAACGACGAGGTCGTGGGTCTTCACCACGTCCTCGATGCGGCCTTCGCCGAATTCGTAGAGGCTGCGTCGATCCCACTCGATCGTCAGGTCGGGATGCGCGGCGGTGTAGGCGGGAATGCTCGCGTCGAGAGGACCCCAGCAACGACGGTGGTCCCAAGCCAGTCCCTTGAGCGCAACCCCCATGCACATCCCCCCTCAAGACGTCTTCGCGTCCGGTCTTGCGCCGGTGTGTCATCAGGCTATGAGGGCATTTTCACATATGCAAGTAATTTTTTTACTTGCTGATCGCGCGACTTAGCAGGCGCGGCCCACGGACGCGTCGCCGCGATGGTCCGCCGCGGCTGGTTGTCAGGCGCCCGGCAGGATCGTCGGGACGATGGCGGCGACGGCCTCGCCGAGCATGCGTTGTCCGTCACGATCGAGATGGATGCCGTCGACGGGGCTCGACGTGACCACCGTACCGGCGTCGAGGAAGGCAACGTCGCGCTCCTTCGCGACCCGGGCCATCTCGCTGCCGAGTTTCAGCGACTTTTCCGTACCGCCCTCGAACATGCCGGCGAGCCATGTGAGCCTGGCGAGCGGCGCCGGCGAGATGAGCAGGACGGCCGGCGCCCGGCCGTGAGGCGGACAGACCAGGCTGCTTGCCTTGTCGATCAGGAGTCCGGCGCCGTCGGCGATATCGCCGGCCGACATCGACAGGCGATATTTCAGGTCGTTGGTGCCGAGCTTGATGATCAGCAGATCGATCGGCGCGTGACTCTCGAGGATGACCGGCAGGTGCTTCAGGCCGTTCTTGTGGACGCCTTCGATCGGATCGTCGAGGCAGGTCGTGCGCCCGTTGAGGCCCTCCTCGATCACCGTATGGCCCGCGCCGAGCTTGTCGCGCAGCACGCCCGGCCAGCGCTCGGCCGGGGAGAAGCGTTCGGGCAGCATGCGCTCCGGCAGCGGGACCGCGCCCCACGTGTTCGAATCCCCGTAGCAGACGATTGTGGCCATCGGCGTTCCCCTCCTTCGCGTTGCAAGCCGCTTGGCAAAACGCCGATCGCGGATTATCAATGCAGAGAACTTAACTGGTCTGACCAATTACAAACAAGGTCAGCCTACCTGGGAGGAAGATACTATGCGCTTGCACGCTGTCCGCATGATTTTGTCCGGCGCCGCCCTGGCGCTGACCACGGCGATCGCCCCGGCACAGGATTTCCACGGCTTCACGCCGACCGGATTCTCCGGCGAGATGCTCTCCGCCGACGCGCTCGGCGCGATGGTGGTCGACGCCATCAAGCAGAGCCCGCCGAAGAACGGCGACAAATACGTGATCGCCTTCGCCAACCTCGACCGTGGCATCTCCTTCTGCTCGAAGGTCGAGAAGGGCATCCTCGAGAACGCCGAGGCGGCCGGGATCGAGGTCGTCGTCGCCGACAACAACCTCGACGGCGCCACCGCGCTGACCAACGCGGAGAGCTTCATCAACCGCGACGTCGATTTCGTCATCGAGTTCCAGACCGACGCCAATTTCGGCGCGACGATCATGCAGAAGATGGCGGATGCCGGGATCAAGGTCATCGCCATCGACATCCCGATGCCGGGCGCGACCTTCTTCGGCGCCAACAACCCGAAATCGGGTTACATGGGCGGCGTCTATCTGGGCCAGGCGGCGATCGCCAAGTTCGGCGCCGACAAGGTCAGGGAAGGCTACTTCATCCTCGGCGACCTGCCGCAGTCCGGCGCGGTTCCGGCGATGCGGACCGGCGGCCAGCTTGCCGGCTTCCTCGCCACCGTCGAAGGCTTCCCCGAAGACCACGTCATCACCATCGACACCAAGAACACACTCGAGGAAAGCTTCGCGCAGACCAACAACGTGCTCGGCCGGATTCCCGAGGGCGTGCCGATCATGACCACGGCGATCAACGACCAGGCCACCACCGGCACGATCCGCGCCGTGAAGCAGGCGGGCCGCGAAGACGACCTGATCGCGGTCGGCATGGGCGCCGACGAACTCGCCACGATGATGGCCGAGCCCAGCTTCGTCGCTTCGGTCGGCTACTTCCCCGAGCGCTACGGCAACTTCCTGATCCCGATGGCGCTGTCGGAGCTCGCCGGGAATGCATTGCCGCCGACGGTGCTGATGACCCATGTCATGGTCGACAAGGGCAACGTCTGCGAATTCTACCCCGACTTCGATTGCGTCGAGGGCGCGGGCATGACGATCGACTTCCCGCAGGCGGCCTTCGAGAAGCACCTGGAAGAGATTCGCCAGTCGCCCGAGATGGCCGATGCGCTGGAGCTGATCCCGACCGAATAGGCCCGGACCCGGAACGGAGGGCCGGCCGGTCCGGCCCTCCCTCGCGACCATGCATATCCCGGCGTCGTCGCAGCTTATGCGCGGCACCCTGCTCTCCCGGAGGAGGAGAGGATACGGAGCCTTACCGGCGAAGCCGGCCCCAGGCGGAGTTGGCGGGGGATTGTGGGAGAGACCAGAATGAGGTACCGGGTCGACAGCGCCTCGATTGGTGGCTTCCATAATCCCTCACCAAGCTCGACCGGGCTTCGCTTCGCGAAACAGGTCTCGCTATCCTCACCCCCTCCGGGAGAGGAGGGCGCTCCCGTTTCCTGGTATTGATTCATGGCTGACCAAACACCCGGAACCACCCCGCCGCGCCTCGAGATGCGCGGCATCGGCAAGTCGTTCGGCGGCGTCGCCGTGCTCTCCGACGTCGGGCTGGCCGTCGCGCCCGGCGAGGTGATGGCGCTGCTCGGCCCCAACGGCGCCGGCAAGTCGAC
>JAGRKY010000196.1 GCA_020442095.1 Bauldia sp. | reverse complement strand
CATCATGGGCTTCTACCAGCCGACCAGCGGCTCGGTGCTGATCGACGGCCACGAGACCGAGATCCGCAATCCGCGCGACGCCCATGCCCATGGCATCGGCATGGTCTACCAGCATTTCACCCTGGTGCCGTCGCTGACCGCGGCGGAGAACCTGGTCATCAGCCGCGCCCATCCGCCGGCGGTCATCGACTGGCGGAAGGAGATGCGGGCGCTCGGCGATTTCCTCGACCGGATGCCGTTCAAGGTGCCGCTCGACGTGCCGGTATCGAGCCTTTCGGCCGGCGAGAAGCAGAAGCTCGAAATCCTCAAGCAGCTCTATCTCGACCAGCATTTCCTGATCCTCGACGAGCCCACCTCGGTGCTCACCCCCGGCGAGGCCGACGAGGTGCTGGGGCTGCTGCGCGGCATGACCCGCGCCGGCGACCTCACCATCCTGATGATCACCCACAAGTTCCGGGAGGTGACGGAATATACCGACGCCTTCACCGTGCTCCGTCGCGGCAAGATGGCGGGCGCCGGCACTGTCGGCGAGGTCTCGGTCGACGAGATGAGCCGGATGATGATCGGCGAGGCGAAGATCCGCGAGAGTGCGACCCGCAAGCCGATGCACGACGAGCCGGTGGTCTTCGAGATCGCCGGCCTTTTCGCCGACGGCGACGCCGGCCTGCCGGCCGTGGAAGCCGTCAACCTCAAGGTCCATGCCGGCGAGATCGTCGGCATCGCCGGGGTTTCCGGCAACGGCCAGTCGGAACTGGTCGAGGTGCTGTCAGGCCAGCGCGATGCGTCGAACGGCCAGCTCTTCATCCACAACAAGCCCTTCGTCCCCAACCGCGACCACATGGATCGCTACAAGGTCTATGGCCTCCAGGAGGAGCCGCTGCGCAACTCCGCGGTGCCGCGGATGACGGTCGCCGAGAACATCTCCTTCCGCACCTTCGACAAGCCGCCGATCACTTCGCTCGGCTGGTGGCTGTCGCCCGGGCCGATGCGGGCGCGGGCGCGGGAGCTGATCAGCGCCTATCGGGTGAAGACGCCATCGACCGAGGAAGCGATGGAAAACCTCTCCGGCGGCAACGTCCAGCGCGCGGTGCTGGCGCGCGAGCTTTCCGGTGCCGTCGACGTGTTGATCGTCGCCAACCCCTGCTTCGGCCTCGACTTCGCCTCGGTGGCGGAAATCAGGGCGCAGATCATGGAACAGCGCAACCGCGGCGCCGCGGTGCTGCTCTTCTCGGAGGATCTCGACGAGATCCTCGAACTGTCCGATACGATCGCGGTGATGTCCGGCGGCAGGATCGACTACGTCAAGCCCGCCGCGGAAGCCGACCGCACCTCGATCGGCCGGGCAATGGCAGGACATTGATCATGGTCACCGTGGACGCCGAACCCTTCGCCTTCAGCTTCCCGTCGGACAAGGTGGCGCTGATCGTCATCGACATGCAGCGCGACTTCGTCGAGCCCGGCGGCTTCGGCGAGACGCTCGGCAACGATGTCACCCGCCTGCAGGCGATCGTCCCGACCGTCGCCGGCCTGATCAGGCTCTTCCGCGAGCAGGGCTGGCCGGTCATCCACACCCGCGAGGGCCACAGGCCGGACCTTTCCGATTGCCCGCCGGCCAAGCGCCTGCGCGGCGCGCCGACGCTTCGCATCGGTGACAGCGGGCCGATGGGCCGTATCCTCATTCACGGCGAGCCGGGCCACGGCATCGTCGACGAGCTTGCGCCGGTTGCAGGCGAGATCGTCCTCGACAAGCCGGGGAAGGGCGCGTTCTACGCGACCAGCCTCGGCGACGATCTCGCCCGTCTCGGCGCAACCCATCTGGTCATTGCCGGCGTCACCACCGAGGTCTGCGTCCAGACCACGATGCGCGAGGCCAACGACCGCGGCTTCGACTGCCTGCTGGTCGAGGATGCGACGGAGAGCTATTTCCCCGCCTTCAAGGATGCGACCCTGGCGATGATCCGCGCGCAGGGCGGGATCGTCGGCTGGACCGCGCCGCTCGCCGCGCTTCAGGCGGCGGTCGCGGCGGAGGCGGTATCGTGAGTGCGCCTTTCGACGCGGAGAAACACGCCGACCACATGGCAGAGGTCATGGGGCTCGTCATCGAGGCGGCGTGGCGGCAAAGTGTCGTCGACAACGTCGCGGCTACCGCGGCGATCGCCGAACTGGTGATGTCCTTCCCGCTCGACGATCACGTCGAACCGGCGCCGGTGTTCGAGGCGTGAGGGGCTTCCTCTTCCAGCCAGCGAGCGCGATCGCCGCCGCGGTCAAGGCGCGCGAGGTCTCGGCCCGCGAGATCACCGCGGCGTCGATCGGCCTGATCGAGGAAGCCGACGGCAAGCTCGGCGCCTTCACCGACCCGACCTTCGAGCGGGCGCTCGCCGAGGCCGACGCGGTCGATGCCGCGGTTGCGGCCGGCAGGCCGCCGCCGCTTGCCGGCGTCCCCTATGCGGTCAAGAACCTCTTCGACATCGAGGGCGTCGTCACCCGCGCCGGATCGCGGATCAATCGCGACAACCCGCCGGCGGCAGCCGACGCGACGCTCGTCCGCCAGATGGCGCAGGCCGGCGCGGTGCTGCTCGGCGGCCTCAACATGGGCGAATACGCCTATGACTTCACCGGCGAGAACGTCCATGACGGGGCTTCGCTCAATCCCCATCTGCCGACCCGGATGTCGGGCGGCTCCTCCGGCGGCTCGGGCACGGCGGTCGCCGCCGGCATGGTCGCCGCTTCCCTCGGTTCCGACACCAACGGCTCGATCCGGGTGCCGTCGTCCTTTTGCGGGTTGTTCGGGCTGAAACCGACCTTCGGTCGGCTGTCGCGGGCGGGGAGCTATCCCTTCTGCCCGAGCCTCGACCATCTCGGCCCGATCGCCCGTTCGGCGCTCGACCTCGCGCTGATCTTCGACGCGCTACAGGTCGACGACCCGTCCGATCCAGCCCAGATCCTGAGGCCCGGGCTCGACACGGCGGCCGAGGTCGAAGAGGGGATCGACGGGCTGAGGATCGCCGTCGCCGGCGGCTATTTCCGCGATCGCGGCATGCCCGAGGCCCATGCCGCGGTCGACCATGTTGCAGGCGCCCTCGGCGCGAACCGCGAGGTGACGATACCGGAAGCCGCGCGGGCGCGAGCCGCCGCCTACCTGATCACCACCTCGGAATCCTCGGCGCTCCACCTGCCGCGGCTCAAGACCCGGGCCGGCGACTTCGATCCCGATACCCGCGGCAGGCTCCTCTCCGGCGCGATGGTGCCGGCGGCCTGGACGATACAGGCCCAGCGCTTCCGCTCATGGTTCCGCGAGGCGATGCGCAAGGTGTTCGAGGAGGTCGACATCATCCTCGCTCCGGCGACGCCGTTCCACGCGCTGGAATCCGGGACCAAGACGGTGACCCTTGGCGGGGTCGAGGTGCCGGCGCGACCGAATATCGGCATCTTCACCCAGC
>JAGRKY010000017.1 GCA_020442095.1 Bauldia sp. | reverse complement strand
GCCATGCCGGCGCAGCCGAGCACGATCGCCTCGGCGCGATCCTCGATGATCGCCCGGTCAATCTCCTCGGCAATACGTTCGCGCGCCGAGGAGCCGGGCTCCTCCAGCGCCAGCACGGGCACCTCGGCAGCGCGGACGCCGCCGCAGACCGCCGCGAGGCCCATCCGGACGAGATTATGCTCGAGGATCGGGATCGAGCGCGACAGGGTGGTGACCACCGAGAACCTGCCGCCGACCAGCGAGGCGGTGTGGTAGGCGGCCTCGCCAATCCCGATCACCGGCGCGTCCGCGAGGCTGCGGGCGGCGTCGAGGCCGGTATCGTCGAAACAGGCGATGACGTGGCCGTCGACCCCTTCCCGCTCGGCCCTGGCGATCTCGCCGAGCATTGCCGGGATGCTGAGCGCGCCGTCGAAATGCCCCTCGATCGAGGCGGGCCCGTGCTCCGGCTGGCCGGCGACGATCTCCGTGCCCGGACCGGCGACACGGCGGGCGGCTTCCGCGACCTTGGCGGTCATCGAGGCGGTGGTGTTGGGATTGACGATGTGGATGCGCATGACGGCTCAGACGAGACCCTTGCCGGCGTCCGAGCCGGCCTTGCGGCGGCGGCGCTGGACGGCGGTGACGAGCGCCAGCGACACGGCGATGACAATCATCGAGATCCCGGTCGTCACGGTGCCGAGGGCGTAGATGACCGGCGTGGTGACCGTCGTGGTCAGGGCGCGCAGTTCAAGCGGCAGCGTATTCACCGACCCGGTCGCCTGGCTGGACCGGGCGACCTCGTCCCATGACAGGGTGAAACCGAACAGGGCGACGCCGATCAGCGACGGCGCGATGATCGGCAGGACGACGTAGCGGAAGGTCTGCCACGGGGTCGCGCCGAGATCGCGCGCCGCTTCCTCATAGGCGCTGTTGAAGCGGTTGAAGACCGCGAACATGATGAGGAGACCGAAGGGCAGCGTCCATGACAGATGGGCGCCGATGCCGGAGGTGAAGAGGCCAGAGGCGGTGGTGTAGCTGCGCTGGATCGACTCGATACCCCAGGCGTCGCCGATCGCCTTGATCCCCTCGTCGAGAATGCGGAATTCGAGCGCGATGCCGAGCGAGACGACGATCGACGGCATGATCAGGCTGGCGATGGCGACATAGAAGAGCAGCGTCGAGCCGCGGAAGCGCCGGCGGAAGGCCATGCCGGCCATAACCGAAATCACCACGGTCAGCACCATGACGATCAGGCCGAGCCAGACGGAGCGGCGGAGCGCCGCGCCGATATCGACCGTGCCGATGCCCTCCCACAGGCTCTGGAACCAGTGGAACGAGAGCCCGTTCAGCGGGAAGGTCAGCCCGCCCTGCGGCCCCTGGAAGGACAGCACCAGGATGGTGATCATCGGGCCGTAGAGGAACAGCACGAAGAGGGCGAAGACGAGCGCCAGAATATAGAAGGAAGGGGAGCGGACCTTGTCCATCCCGGTCAGAGCTCCTTCCTGATGTCGATCATCTTGGTCAGCCCGAGGATGATGAGAAGCACGACGATCAGCAGCACCACGGCATTGGCGGCGGCGATCGGGAACTGCAGATAGTTGGTCTGGACGTTGATCACCTTTCCGACCGAAGCGATCTGCTGGCCGCCCATGACGCCGATGGTGATGAAGTCGCCCATGACGATGGTGATGACGAAGATCGAGCCAATGGCGATGCCGGGCTTGGCGAGCGGAACGATGACGTTCCACAGCGTCTGCCAGCCGCTGGCGCCGGCGTCATAGGCCGCCTCGACCAGCGACCGGTCGATGCGCATCATCGAGTTGAAGATCGGTACCACCATGAACAGCGTGTAGAGGTGGACGAAGGCGAGCACGACCGTGAAATCCGAATAGAGCAGCCAGTCGAGCGGCTCGCTGACGATGCCGGCATCGATCAGCGCCTGGTTGACCAGGCCGTTGCGGCCGAGCAGCGGGATCCACGAGATCATGCGAATGACGTTGGAGGTCCAGAACGGGATCGTGCAGATCAGGAAGAGCACCACCTGCATGGTCAGCGAACGGACGCAGAAGGCGAGGAAATAGGCGATGGTGAAGCCGAGGACCAGCGTCACCAGCCAGACGATCAGGCAGAACTTCAGCGTCGACAGATAGGTCTTGAAGGTCGTGCAAAGCTCCGGGAGCTTGGCCAGGCAGCCGTCGAAGATCTGGCCGTAGTTGGACCACACGAAAGCCGGCTCGATCGAGTATTCGGTGTAGTTCCAGAACGACACGATCAGCGTGACGACCAGCGGCAGGACGAAGAACAGGAAGAAGACGAGCGCCATCGGCGCTGCCTGCCAATAGGCCGCCCGCGGGTTGCCGTCGAGGCGGCTCTTGCCGCCTCGACGTGTCGTGCCCCGGGCGGGATCGCCCGGGGCAACTGCGGTCATCGGAGCGGCTGCGTCACGCAGCAATGAACTCGTTCCACTTCGTGACCATGTAGTTGTTCTCGTCCATCACCGAGTTCCAGCAGGCGATGGCGCCCATGCGCTCGTCATAGGAGCCGCCGTCACGAACGGCGCCGGCCTTTTCGAGCAGCGTGCCGTCGGGCGCATGGATGTCCTTCTCGGCGGGCTTGCCTTCCATCCAGAAGGCCCACTCGTAGGGCTCCATGTTCTCCTTGGCGGTATCGAGCACGGCCGAGTAGTAGCCCTGCCGGTTGAGATAGGCGCCGGCCCAGCCCGAAAGGAACCAGTTGATGAACTCGTAGGCGGCGTCGAGCTTCTTGCCCTCGAGCGTCTTGGGCAGGGTGAAGCCGGAGGCCCAGCCGCGATAGCCTTCCTTCAGCGGCTGATAGGTGCAGGCGATGCCCTTCGACCGCACGGCGGTGACGGCCGGCGACCACATCGACTGGATGACCACCTCGCCGGAAGCCATCAGGTTGACCGACTCGTTGAAGTCGGACCAGAAGGCGCGGAACTGCCCGGCCGCCTTGGCTTCCTTGAGGAAATCGGTGGTCATGTCGATCTCCTCCTTGGTCATGTTGCCCTTGTCCGGGTATTTGTATTTTCCGGTCGCCTCGATCACCATCGCGGCATCCATGATGCCGATCGACGGGATGTTGAGGATCGCGGCCTTGCCCTTGAATTCGGGGTTGACCAGCTCGGCCCAGCTCTCGATCGGCCGGCCGATCAGGTCCGGCCGGATGCCGAGGGTGTCGGCGTTGTAGGTGGTCGGGATGAGCGAAATCCACTCGGTCGGCTCGGCCGAGAAACCCTTCGAGAACTGACCGTCGAGATAGAAGACCTTGCGCGGCGCCGTGCCCTGGTCGCCGATCTTCTTGCCAGCGACCTCGCCCTTGGTGAAGACGGTGGCGATCTGGTCGGAATACTTGATCTTGTTGGCGTCCATGCCCTGGAGGTTGCCGGAGGGCAGGAGCTTGGGCAGCGAGAAATATTCGCTGTCGAGGAGATCGAAGGAATTCGGCTGGGTGATCACCCGCTTGGCGACTTCATCGGTCTCGACGGCAACGTATTCGATAACGATGCCGGTATCCTCCTGCGCCTTCTTGGCGATGTCGGCCGACTGGTTCACAGCGGTGCCGAGATAGCGCAGCGTGACCGGATCGTCGGCGTGGACGGCCGGCGCCGGGAAGCTGCTGCCGAGCGCGCCGGTTCCGGCGAGGCCGGCGACCGCGGCCGTGCCCTTGAGCATCGTCCGCCGCGAAATGCCGGTCGGCTTCTTCTTGTCTGTCATACTCCCGTACTCCCTCTTGTTGACGGGTGATGGCGCACCGCTCACGCAGGGGACTTGAGCTCGTGGAGGTCGTCGGGGTCCCACCCGACCCGAACCGCCTGTCCCTGGGTGAAGCCGTGCTCGTAGAAGGTCCGCTCGGGAATGAGCGCGACCAAGTCGAGACCGTCATCGGTCTTGAGATTCATGACGATCGAGACGCCCTGGTATTCGATGTCCGAGACGACCGCCGCGGCGCCGGTATCCGCCGCGCCGTCGGGACGGACGGTCAGGCGGTCGCTGCGGACCGAGACCGTGCGGCCGTCGATCGGCATGACGTTGTGGCCGCCGATGAAGCGGGCGACGAATTCGGTTCGGGGCGTGTTGAAGATGTCGCGCGGGGTGCCGCTCTGCTCGATCTTGCCGTCGTTCATCACGACGATCAGGTCGGCAAGCGCCATCGCCTCTTCCTGGCTGTGGGTGACATGGACGAAGCTGATCCCGAGCTCGCGCTGGAAGCGCTTGAGCTCCGCCCGCACCCTGATCCTGAGGAAGGGATCGAGCGCCGAAAGCGGCTCGTCGAGAAGCAGGATCGACGGATCGGTGACCAGTGCGCGGGCGAGCGCGACGCGCTGCTGCTGGCCGCCGGAAAGCTGGCTCGGCAGGCGCGAGGCATAAGCCTCCAGGGCGACGAGCCGCAGCATCTCGTCGGCGCGGGCATGGCGCTCCTGCTTGGCGACGCCTTTCATCTTCAGCGAGAAGCCGACATTCTCGCGGACGTTGAGATGGGGAAAGAGCGCGTAGCTCTGGAACATCATCGCGGTGCCGCGCGCGGCCGGCGGCTTGTCGTTGACGATCTCGTTGCCGAGGAGGATATCGCCGTCGCTGATCGACTCGTGCCCGGCGATCATCCTGAGGGTGGTGGTCTTGCCGCAACCGGACGGCCCGAGCAGGCAGCAATAGGTCCCGGCCTTGATCTGCAGGGAAACCGCATCGACGGCCAGGGTGTCACCGTAACGTTTGGTGACGCTCGCCAGGTCCAGATCCGCACCACGTTGCATGCACATGCCCTCCTGTCGGGCCAATCGGTCGCAAGAGGCGTGCCATGGACGGATTTACCCGGCCGGACCAAGCGAGGCCCGGAACGCGGTTGCATGGCTCCGCGATCGCCGGCAAACGCGGCCCGGGCCGCTGCTCACATGTTGGGCAGGCTGCGGCCCGCACGCCAAAAGCGTGCGCGTCCTTCCGGACCAGGGCCGATCAGGAGATGTACTGGGTCCGCTTCAGGAAGAGCCTGAGCCGTTCGGGGAATTTCAGCACCGCGCGGCTCCGCTTCGGACAATCCTCGATGTCCATCGGCTTGAGGCAGACCTCCTCGCCCTCGTCGGCGGCAAGGTCCCAGTGGGCGTCGAGCTGACGCCAGGCGTCGTCGCCCTCGCCGGCCCGGATCTTCGCCGCCACCCAGCCGGCGAGGAAGCCCGGCGACGTCCAGCGGTCGGCGGGATCGGCGTCCTGCTCAAGCTGGCGCAGCCAGTCGCGATGGGCGGCGCGGTAGGCCGGCTCGGCCGACAGGTCGAACGCCTTGCCGTCCCGCACGCCGATGATCATCAGCGGCGCGGCGCTGCAGGCATAGCATCCGAATTCGTAGAGGAAGCGATTGTCGTAGGTGACGATCTCCGGCGTGCCGTCACCGTTGGCGTCCTGGAGATAGCCGCCCTCGCCGTCGAACTCGCCGATCGGGACCGCGACCCAGCGGCCGCCAACCTCGGCGGCGACGATCACCTGGGTGCAGCAATGGGCGCCGCCGGAATAGCTGGCAAACAACACCTCCGGCATGTCGTTGCCGGGGTCGATATCGGCGATGCTCGCCTCGGTCGCCGGGAAGTCGAAGCCGGAGGCGACGCCGACCACTTCCAGCACCTCGCGGCCATCGACCGAGACGGTGAGCACGGGGGTATCGAAATCAGGATCGACCCGCGGCCGGCGCTCCAGCGTGATCGTCGCCGTCACCGCCCCGACGGTGACCGACGCGGTGTCGGCGCCGTCGGCGAATTCCGTCGTCGGGTATTCCGTGTCTCCGGGCCCGGCGGCGGCACCCGCGGCAAAGGCAAGCGGGAGCAGCAGGCCGGCGAGGCTCCGGATGATCGTCGCGGCGAGGCGCAAGTGCTTCCTCCATTCGGCAGAATCGGACTCTATTCGGCCCCTTTCCTACGGGAAACCCCGAAGTGGAAAGGCCCGGCCGGTCTGCTAAGTTATCGCCCAACAATCTGGAGGAATGATGAGCGCCCCCTATTCCCTGAAGACGATCCGCCTCAACCTCGCGCGGACCAAGGATTTCCCGAACGGAAGCGACGTCCACGGCTACCGCTTCACGGCACCGCTCGATGCCGAAGGCCATCTAAGCGCAGAGGGCTGGAAGAAGGATCGCGACCATTGCCGGGTCGTCCGGTTCTGGGCCGGCGAGGAAGACGATATCGGCCATCTCGTGCATCGCCCCGGCGGTTCCTGGGGCTTCACCTACGATATCGACGGCGACGAGGGCGACGAATCCGGATTCAAGCTGTCGAGCCACAGTTTCATACCCGGCGAATATCTCTCGATCCGCGACGATGACGGCGAATTGCACACCTTCACCGTGGTGACCGTGGAAGACGCCTGACCGCTGGTTGCTCCACGGGCATATTTTGCCCAATCTTTAGGCGAAATCCCGCCCTTCGCCGGCCCTGCCGACCGCGAGGGGCGGCATGAAAATTGCCGTTCTCTCTCCAACCGGCGCCCCGACCAGGGCGCCGGACCGGACAAGGAGAGAGAAATCGTATGTCAGTGTTCCATCCCGCCGCCAGCGTCCGCGGGCTCGCCCTGGTAGCCGCAGCCGCAGTCGGTTTCGCCCTGCCGGCCGCCGCCGAGACCCCGATCAAGTTCTCGCTCGACTGGAAGATCGAGGGACCGGCCGCACCGTTCCTGATCGCCCAGGAGAAGGGATATTTCGCCGACGAAGGACTGGACGTCACCGTCGACACCGGATCGGGCTCGGTCGAGCCGATCAACCGTGTCGCCTCCGGCGCCTATGACATGGGATTCGGCGACATCAACTCGGTCATCAAGTTCAACGACCAGAACCCGGACACGGCGCTGAAGTCGGTCTACATGGTCTATAACAAGCCGGCATTCGCCATTGTCGGCCGCAAGAGCCTCGGCGTCACCGCGCCGAAGGACCTCGAAGGCAAGAAGCTCGGCGCGCCGGCCCCGGACGGTGCCTATGCACAGTGGCCGATCTTCGTCGAGGCCAACGGCATCGACGCCTCGAAGGTGACGATCGAGAATGTCGGCTTCCCGGTCCGCGAACCGATGCTCGCCTCCGGACAGGTCGACGCGATCACCGGCTTCTCCTTCTCGTCCTTCATCAACCTCAAGGCCAACGGCGTCCCGGTCGACGACATCGCGGTGATGCTGATGGCCGATTACGGCGTCGACCTCTACGGCAACACGATCATCGTCTCGCCGGCCTTCGCGGAAGCGCATCCCGACGCGGTGAAGGGCTTCCTCAAGGCGCTCAACAAGGCGATCAAGGAGACCGCCGCCGATCCGGAAGCCGCGATCGAATATGTCACGGCCGCCAATGCCGTCGTCGACAAGGATACGGAGCTCGAGCGGCTGAAGATGGCCTTCGACCAGAATGTGATGACCGACGAGGTCAAGGCCAACGGCCTCGGCGCGGTCGACATGGAGCGGCTCGGCAAGGCGATCGACCAGATCGGCCTGACCTTCGAATTCTCCGCCAAGCCGACGGCGGAGGCGACCTTCGACGCGAGCTTCCTGCCCGACGCGGCGGACCGGATGGTGGAATAGCACCAGACGGATCATCCGACCGTGCACGGCTTCGTCACACTCGAAGGGGTCCGCCACGCCTATGGCGGACCCGGCACACAGCTCGCCGTCGACGACCTGACGCTGGCGATCGGCAAGGGCGAGTTCGCCGCGGTGGTCGGCCCGTCGGGCTGCGGCAAGTCGACCCTGATGAAGCTCGCCACCGGCCTGCAGTTTCCGCAGAGCGGCGTCGTCACCGTCGCGGGCGAAGTGGTCTCCCGGCCGGTGAAGATCGCCGGCATGGCCTTCCAGGCGCCGACCCTGCTGCCGTGGCGGACGACCCTCGACAACGTTCTCCTGCCGCTCGAGATCGTCGAGCCGCATCGCAGCCGTATCCGCCGCGACCGCGCCGCCTATCGCGCGCGGGCCGAGGCGCTGCTGGCCCAGGTCGGGCTGGCCGGCGCAGGCGAGAAATTCCCCTGGGAGCTTTCGGGCGGCATGCAGATGCGGGCGTCGCTCTGCCGGGCGCTGGTCCATGAGCCGCAACTCCTGATGCTCGACGAGCCCTTCGGCGCGCTCGACGCCTTCACCCGCGAGGAACTGTGGTGCGCCATCCGTGACATCCACCAGTCGAGTGGCGTCACCATCATCCTCGTAACCCATGACCTTCGCGAGGCGGTGTTCCTCGCCGACCGCATCTTCGTCATGTCGGCCCGACCCGGGCATATCCTGGTCGAGAAGACGGTCGACTTCCCGCGGCCGCGGGATCTCGAACTGACCTATGCGGCGGCCTTCCAGGACATGGTGCACGAGTTGCGCGGCCATATCGTGGAGGCGCGCAAAT
Organism: Bauldia sp.; assembly: GCA_020442095.1. Next base: position 6,367 of record JAGRKY010000017.1, on the reverse strand, counting down.
AATGCCCTCCTCGGTCGCCATCAGGGCCGCGCCCTGGGTCTTCGTCGTCGGCATGCTGCTGGTCTGGCAGGCGGCGGTGGAGATCCTCCAGATCCCGCCCTTCGTGCTGCCGCCGCCGACCGCGGTCGCCCAGGCCATCGTCCAGTACTGGCACGCGATCTGGTACGAGTCGCTCTTCACCCTCGGCACGACGATGGCCGGCTTCCTGCTCGCCGTCGCCTTCGGCCTGGCGCTCGGGCTGTTCATCGGCTGGTCGCGGACGATCTATGCCGGCCTCTACCCGCTGATGATCGGCTTCAACGCGATCCCCAAGGTCGCGGTCGTGCCGATCCTGGTGCTGTGGTTCGGCATCGGCGCTGTGCCGGCGGTGATCACCGCCTTCCTTATCTCCTTCTTCCCGATCGTGGTGAATGTCGCGACCGGCCTCGCCACCATCGAGCCGGAGCTCGAGGACGTGCTCAAGGCGCTGGGCGCCTCGAAGCTCGACATCATGCGCAAGGTCGGCATCCCGCGGGCGCTCCCCTATTTCTTCGGCTCGCTGAAGATCGCGATCACGCTCGCCTTCGTCGGCTCGGTGATCTCGGAATCGATCGCCTCCAACCACGGCATCGGCAACCTGATGCTGCAGGCCCAGTCGCAGTTCAAGGTGCCGCTGATCTTCGCCGGGCTTGTCGTGCTGGCGGTCGAGGGCATCGTCATGTACGCGATCATGGCGTGGCTCGAGAAGCGGATGACCGGCTGGGCGCACCGCTCGGGATTCGCCTCGAATTAAGGCAAGCACTCGCCGAAGGCCGGGGCGGCAGTCGGTCGCGGCCACCGCGCGCGCCGTTAGCAATTGCCAAGCTGTTCCCGCGAAGATTGAACTGGTAGCGTCCGTGCGGCGCGACGCCCGATGAGTCGTGTCGGAAACGCGCGGAGGAGCTGCACGATGACGACGTTCGCGGTCACTGTCGCCAACGATCCGGGAACCGCTTCCGACGGCACGACCGGGGCGGTCGGAACGCTGAGCTGGGCGATCGCCCAGGCAAACGCGACCACCGGGCCACATGAGATCGATATCAATGTCGATGTGAACCTGAGCGGGCCGCTGTCGCCGATCTTCAACTCGGTGACGATCAACGGCAATGGTCACACCGTGGACGCCGGCGGCGTCACACGCATCTTCATGATCGGCGTCGACAATGCGACGCTGCACGATTCGACCTATGCCGGGTCGATCATTGCAGAACGCCCGCAGGTGACGATCAGCGATCTCACCCTGGCGAACGGCCTCGCGCAAGGCGGCGACGGTTCCGGCGATGCCGGTGGCGGCATGGGCGCGGGCGGCGCCCTCTTCGTCAACTCATCGGCGGACGTCACCCTCGACGGCGTCAGCTTCGTCGACAATGCCGCCAAGGGCGGACGTGGCGGGCTGACCTACGGTGGCGGCGGCGGTGGCGGCGGGCTTGGCGGCGATGGCGGCGGCCTCGGAGGGGCCAACGGCCAGTCCGGTGGCGGCGGCATATTCGGAAACGGACATTGGGCCGGCGGTGGCCTGTTCGGCGACGCCGGACTCGACGTGTCGGCCGGCGGCGGCGGATATAGCGGCGATGGCGGGCTGGGCGGCCCGACGTTCGGGAACGGTGACGACGGTCTGTTATCGATCGCCGGACTGACGGGAAGCGGAGGGAACGGCCTCGGTTTGGTGCTTGGGGGATCCGGCGGCGCAAATGGCGGCGGCGGCGGCGGCGGCGGTGAGGATTCCGGCCTGACCTATCCCGGTGGCGGCGGCGGCTTTGGTGGCGGGCATGGCGTCGCGCTCAATGGAGGAAGCGGCGGCGACGGCGGTTTTGGCGGCGGCGGCGGCGGCTTCGACCTTAACACTGGCGGCGCTGGCGGCTTCGGCGGCGGTGGCGGCTACCAGGCCGACGGCGGCTTCGGCGGCGGCGGCGGTGAGTTCGGCGATGGTGGATTTGGCGGCGGCGGCGGCGGTAGCGGCGGCAATGGAGGCTTCGGTGGCGGTGGCGGCTCTGGCGGTCTACCCGGATTCGGCGGCGGCACCGGCGACGTCGGCATCGATGGCGGTGGTGGCGGCGGCGCCGGCATGGGCGGCGCCATCTTCGTCGTCGAGGGCGGCAGCCTCACCATCGGCGGGACCGCATCGACCTCCGGCGGCGCTGTCGCCGGCGGAGACAGCAAGTCGCTCCTGCACGGCTCCGCCTTTGGCACCGGGTTCTTCCTTCAGGGCACCGGGTCGCTGACCTTCGACCCTGCGGACGGCGAGACCGTGACGATCGCCGATGTGATCACCGACCAGGTTGGCTCAGGCGGCACGGGGAACGATGCCAAGAGCTGGAACCTGATCAAGACCGGCGACGGCACGCTGGTCCTGTCGGGCGAGAACTCCTATTCCGGCACCACCACGGTGTCGGGCGGCGTCCTGCAGGTGACCGGCAAGATCCTCAGTTCGCTCGGCGTGATCGCCGCGTCCGACGGGACGTTCCGCGCCGACGGCAGCGCATCGGCCACCTCGGTCACGGTCAAGTCCGGCGGCACGCTCGGGGGCAACGGCAGCGTCGGGACGGTGGATGTCTGGTCCGGCGGCAGCGTCAACACGGGTGCCAGCGCCGGCACGCTGACAACCGGCGACATCAGCTTCGCCGCCGGCGCATCTCTTGTCGCGGAGATCGGCGGGACCACGCCCGGCACCGGCGGCTACGACCAGGTCATCGTCAACGGGACCGTCGATCTCGGCGGAGCAACGCTCGACGGGGAGTTGATCAGCGGCTTCGCGCCCGCCCCCGGCACCAGTTTCACGATCCTCGCCAATGACGGCAGCGATGCGGTGGTCGGCACGTTCGACGGCCTGGCCGAAGGGGCCGTGGTCGTCTTCGACCAGCGCCAGTTCTCGATCACCTACAAGGGTGGCGACGGCAATGACATCGTCCTGACCGCGCTGCAGACGGTGATCACCGGTACCGGCAAGAAGGACACCGTCAACGCCGACACGACCGTCAAGGGCCAGCTCCTGCCGACCGATGCGGCGGATATCATCAAGGGCAAGGGAGCAAACGACACCCTCTCCGGCCTCGGCGGCAACGACACGATCATCGGTGGCAAGGGCAAGGACGACATCACCGGCAATTCGGGGAACGACATCCTCCGTGGCAAGAACGGCAAGGACGCCCTCCACGGCTCGAAGGGCGACGACAGCCTGGACGGCGGCAATGGCAGCGACAAGCTCACCGGCGGCCAGGACGCCGATGCCTTCGTCTTCTCCACCAAGCTCGGCAAGAACAACGTCGACAGGATCACGGACTTCGGCAAGGGCGACGACGTGATCCAGCTCGACAGCGCCATCTTCAAGAAGCTCGGACCCGAGGGTGAACTCGCAGGCGCATACTTCACCAAGGGCGCGCAAGCCGAGGGCAAGGCCCCTCAGATCGTCTACCAGGAATCGAAAGGCAACATCTTCTACGCCAAGAAGGGCGACGCGGGCGCGCAGGTGCTTTTCGCCAAGGTCGACAAGGGAACCAGCCTCACCCACCACGACTTCTTCATCGTCTGAAGCGCTGGCGATCTCCGCCGTGCAGATCGGCGATTGAGGATCGCTCAGGGCGTCTCGGGCGCGCGTTTGGCCGCGATGCCTTCCTCGATCCGGGCAATTGCGTCCGCCAGGATCTGCTTGATTCGATCGACGTCGCCCGCCTCGATCTGGTTCGGATCGAGGTAGAGGCTGACGCCGGAATGCTGCTCGCGCATGACGCGGTCGCTGCCGTCGACGGTGACGATCGCCTCGACCGCATAGGGTTCAACCTCGCGGCTGATCCCCTTCATGCTGATCGGCGGCAGGCGCTTGGCGGCGACGATGTCGGTGACCAGCGCATAGGTCTCGTAGGACATGACGATCTCGCCGGTCGAGGCGATCTGCTGGAGCCGCGCGGCGAGGTTCGCCTCGGCGCCGATGATCGTGTAGTCCATGCGGTCGGCGCTGCCGAAATTGCCGACGTTGCAGTAGCCGGTGTTGATCCCCATGCGGACGCGGAACGGCTTCTCGATGCCGCGGCGCAGCCACTGGTCGTTGAGATCGGCGAGGCGGCGCTGCATGGCGACGGCCATCTCGACGCAGGCATGGGCGTCCTCGACGGTGCCGCGGGTTTCCGGATCGCCGAAGAAGACGAGGATCGCATCGCCGATGAACTTGTCGATGGTGCCGCCATATTGCAGGGCGATCGCCGACATCTCGGTCAGGTATTCGTTGAGCAGGCTGGTCAGCTCCTCGGGCTGGAGCCGCTCGGTGGTCGCGGTGAAGTCGGCGATATCGGAGAAGAAGATGGTGAGCTTCTTCCGCTCGGTGTTGATGATGGTGTCCTTCTCGCCCGAGAAGATGCTCTTGTAGACCTGCGGCGAGAGATATTTGGCGATCTTCAGCGAGACCGAGGCGAGAAAGTCGTTGGCGACCCGAAGCTCCTTGTTGAGCCGGGCGACGGCGTTCGACTGGCGGATCTGCGAGACGATGAAGACGATGCCGCAGACGGCCGCGCAGAGGAAGTAGATCAGCAGATACTTGAAGGCGAAGAGATTGGCCTCGATCGGCTGGTTGACGAGGATCGACTGGATGCCGCGCACGTCGCCCGCCTTCCAGTCGTGCTTGGGGCTGTCGGGATGGGCGTTGTGGCACTTGGCGCATGCCTCGCCCATGATGATCGGCGTCGCCAGCCGCACCGTCTGGTGGAACAGCGTCCCGCCGACCTCGACCACCGGGGTCGTCGGATCGTTCCTGAGGACCTTCAGCGCCTCCTGCTCGAAGTCATCGAGCGCATGCGGTTCGCGCCCGGCAAAGGGATAGTCGGAGACGAAGCGGTAGCCGACTGCGCCGTCGTCCACGCCGATGATCCGGCCGAGCTCCAGCGAGAAGGTCGCCGGGATCGGGATGCCGCCCGGCTCGTTGCGGAAATTGTGGGTCGCGTGAATGTCCTGTCCGTCGGCGGCGACCACCCGGGCGAGAATCTCCTCGGCGTAGAAGTTCCGCACCTCGTTGATGATATGGCTGAACTCCTCCGCCTGGCGGAGCAGCGCCTCACGCGACAGGGCGCGGAGATCGGCCCAGACCGCGAGCGGCAGCCCGGCGAGCAGCAGGGCGACGATGACGATCCAGAGAAAGTTGCGCCGGCGCCGGATGGCGTCTTCGTCAGCGGCATTGTCGGCGGCTTCGACCGTTGTCATGGCGCAGGCGAGCCTCTATCAGAACCGCACCACTGCCGGCGGCTTGCTCCTTAGTTGCATCAGCCGCTTACCAGAATATGAATGGGGCGGCCGGCCGGCACCGGCCGTAATCCCTGCCGCTTTCAGGATTTCCCGAGCCCGCCCATGCCCAGCAACCCCATGGACCCGTCATGACCGCCACCCGGACCGGCGGCCAGATCCTGGCCGATGCCCTCGTTCTCAACGGTGTCGAGCGCGCCTTCTGCGTGCCCGGCGAGAGCTACCTCGCCCTGCTCGACGCGCTTTATGACACGCCGATCAAGGTGACCACCTTCCGCCAGGAGGGCGGCGCGGCGATGGCGGCGGATGCCTGGGGCAAGCTGACCGGCCGCCCCGGCATCGTCATGGCGACCCGCGGGCCGGGCGCCACCAATGCCTCGGCCGGGCTCCATATCGCGCGGCAGGATTCGACGCCGGTGATCCTCCTCCTCGGCCAGGTCGCCCGCCATATGCGTGAACGCGAGGCCTTCCAGGAGATGAACTTCCGGTCCTTCTTCGGCGAGGTGTCGAAATGGGCCGCCGAGATCGACCGGGCCGAACGGATTCCGGAATTCCTCAACCGCGCCTTCCACGAGGCGACCTCGGGCCGGCCGGGACCGGTCGCCCTCGGGCTGCCCGAGGACATGCTCCGCGAGCGCGCCGATGTCGCGGATACCCGGCCCTGGGTGCAGGTCGAGACTTATCCCGGGCTCACCCAGATGGCGCAGCTCCAGAAGATGCTGTGGGCGGCGAAGCGGCCGCTCGTCATCCTCGGCGGCTCGCGCTGGAACGAGAATGCGGTCGCCGGCATGCGCCGTTTCGCCGAGCGCTTCCGGCTGCCGGTCGCCTGCTCCTTCCGCCGCCAGACGCTGTTCGACAACGAGCATCCGAACTATGCCGGCGACCTCGGCCTCGGCTTCAACCCGGCGCTCATCGCGCGGCTGAAGGAGGCGGACCTGCTGCTTCTCGTCGGCGGGCGGATGAGCGAGATAGCGTCCGGCGGCTATCACCACATCGATATTCCGGAGCCCAGCCAGAAGCTCGTCCACGTCCATCCCGGCGCCGAAGAACTCGGCCGCGTCTACCATCCGACGCTCGCGATCCACGCGAGCCCGAGCGCCTTCGTCGCGGCGCTGGAGGGGCT